>JAIPDA010000167.1 GCA_021737905.1 Rhodoferax sp. | reverse complement strand
GCAGCGGCATGGTCAAAATGCACTGCGGCTCCTGGCCGTATTCCTGCTGCAGGGTGCGGCCCATCAACAGGTTGAATTTCTGGTCGGTGCCACCAAGTTCGAGGTCGGACTTGAGCGCCACCGAGTCGTAGCCCTGCATCAGCGGGTACAAAAACTCATGCACGCTGATGGGCGTGCCGGCCTTGAAGCGGTCATGGAAGTCGTTGCGCTCCATCATGCGGGCCACGGTGTACTTGGCGGCCAGCTGGATCATGCCCATGGCGCCCAGCGGAATGCTCCACTCGCTGTTGTAGCGGATCTCGGTTTTAGCCGGGTCCAGCACCAGGCTGGCCTGGCGGTAGTAGGTTTCGGCGTTGGCCTTGATCTGCTCGGGGGTCAAAGGCGGGCGGGTGCTGTTGCGCCCGGAAGGGTCGCCAATCAGGCTGGTGAAGTCGCCAATCAGAAAAATCACCTGGTGCCCCAAGTCCTGCAACTGGCGCATCTTGTTGAGGACCACCGTGTGGCCGATGTGGATGTCAGGTGCGGTCGGGTCCAGCCCCAATTTGATGCGCAGGGGCTGGCCGGTGGCTTCGGAACGGGTCAGTTTTTTCAGCCATTCGGCCTGCGGAATCAGCTCTTCGCAGCCGCGCAAGGTCACGGCCAGTGCTTGCTGAACAGCGTCGGACAGGGGCGAAGTGGAGGAAAGCGCTTGATTCATAAGGGTTTTCGTTATATTTCGGGCTTGTCGGGTGGCTATAATCCGGAGCTTGCTTTGAGATCAGCCGCCGGTAGCAATTCTAGATTGGCGCGCTATTTGCTGATCCACACCATCGAATTGTCGCCGCAGCCCCTGGTTGCCTATTGCGTTTTTTGCCTTCATCTGCTGTTTGGCTTGTGATGAGCACTCTGTCTGGAATCTATTGTTTTGAGTACTGACGGTCTTCATCGTTACGGTTTGCAAATCTGGCAAAGCAGCAAGCTGGTGCTGGCCATGCTAGCGCGCCACCCGCGGCGCATTGGCGCTTCGCTGGCCGTTATTCTGCTTGGCACCGGCGTGACGGCTTTCGGCCTCGTCCCCTTGGCCCCCGACGCCGCTGACCTGCCTGTCACCCAGGTGGTTGAAACGGTGCAAGCCATGCCATGGCAAGCCGGCAAAGAAGCACGTTCAGAGTACCGCTTTAATCTTTATCGCACCGAAGTCAGCCGCAGCTCAGACACCGCCGAAAGCCTGCTGCGCCGGCTTGGTATTGACGACCCTGCTGCCGCGGCCTTTTTGCGCAGCGACACACTGGCGCGCTCTTTGCTGGTGGGCCGGGCCGGCAAAACCTTAACCGCCGAAACCACCGACGATCAGCAACTGCTCAAGATGGCGATGCGTTGGGCTACTGACGACGACACGCATTTTCAAAGACTGGTGATCGAGCGCGTTGGCAAAACGTTCAGCTCCCGGATCGAAACAGCCGCCTACAGCGTGTCGACCCGGGTGGCCAGCGGCGTCATCAAAACCTCGCTGTTTGCCGCCACCGACGAAGCCCATATTCCGGACGCTGTGGCCTCGCAAATCGCAGGCATTTTTTCGGGCGACATCGACTTTCACCGCAGCCTGCGCAAGGGTGACCGTTTCAGCGTGTTTTATGAGTCGCTTGAAGCCGACGGCGAAGCCCTCAAATCCGGCAAAGTTCTGAACGCTGAGTTCATCAACAACGGCAAGTCTTTCCAGGCCGTGTGGTTCACTGACCCGGCCATGCAGACACCGGCCGTGCCCGGCACGCCGGCTGCCGAACAGCGCAAGCTGGTCAAAGGCTCTTATTACACGCTCGATGGACAAAGCCTGCGCAAGACTTACCTGGCATCGCCCATGGCGTTCTCGCGCATGAGCAGCGGCTTCAAAATGCGTTTTCACCCCATATTGCAAACCTGGCGGGCCCATCTCGGTGTGGATTACGCAGCACCCACCGGCACGCCCGTTCGCGCCGTGGGTGACGGCGTGGTGGCTTTTGCCGGCGCGCAAGGTGGCTTTGGCAACGTAGTGTTTGTTGACCACCGCAGCGGCCACACCACTGTCTACGCGCACCTGAGCCGCATCAGCGTGCAGCGCGGCGCCAGAGTCAGCCAAGGCCAGACCCTGGGTGCCGTGGGCGCCACCGGTTGGGCTACTGGGCCACACCTGCATTTTGAGTTCAGGGTCAATGGCAAGCACCAGGACCCGACCCAGTTGGCGCGGCAAAACGAATCTATTCCGCTACCTGAAGCCAGCATGCCGGCATTCAAGAAACTTGCGGTCAACGCTCGAGAACTGCTGCAAGCTGCCTCCGTCATCGGCCAAAGCCGCGCCGAATGAGCCCTGGCCAGGCGCACCCGCCTTGGCTTTGACGCATGCCTTCATTTTTCATTGGCTTGATGTCGGGCACTTCGCTCGACGGCGTGGATGGCGTGATTGCCGATTTGTCACCCCATGCGCCCAGCCTGGTGCGGGCCGCGGCCGGCGAGCCTTTTGATCCAGGCTTCAAAGCGGAACTGCTCTCGCTCAACAGCCCCGGCCCCAATGAACTTCACCGCGCCGCACTGGCAGCCAACCAATTGGCCGTTGTCTATGCACGTGTGGTGGAGCGTCTGCTGCAAATTGCCGCGGTTCAAGGCATTCATCGCCAAGACATCACTGCCATAGGCGCTCACGGCCAAACTGTACGGCACCAACCGCAGGCTTTTGGCACCGGCTACACACTGCAGCTGAACAACCCGGCGCTGCTGGCCGAGCTGACTGGCATTGATGTGATTGCCGACTTCCGCAACGCTGACGTGGCGGCCGGCGGCCAGGGCGCGCCTTTGGTTCCGGCCTTTCATGCTGCCTTGTGGGCCGATGCTGCCCAGTCCAGGGCGGTGCTCAACATTGGCGGCATCAGCAACATCAGTTTGTTGCCAGCTGGCGGCACTGTGCAAGGCTTTGACTGCGGCCCCGGCAATGCCTTGCTGGATTTTTGGTGCCAGCGCCACACCGGCCGGCCTTTTGACGATGCGGGCGCCTGGGCGGCTTCCGGGCAAGTGCACACTGCGCTGTTGGCCCGCCTGCGGCAAGCGCCCTATTTTCAGCAAACGCCACCCAAAAGCACAGGCCGTGACCTGTTCAACGCGGACTGGCTGGCAGTGCAGTTAACCGGCTTTGAATCTGTGCCCGCGGTCGATGTGCAGGCCAGCCTGACGGCGCTGACGGCCCTGACTTGCGCCCAAGACTTGCGCCGGCACCTGCCCGGTGCGGCGCAGTTGCTGGTGTGCGGAGGTGGCGCCCTGAACACCGAGCTGATGCGCCAGTTGGCGCTGGCGCTGCCGGGTGTGCAAGTGCTCAGCACCCAGGCCCGCGGCTTGCCGCCCTTGCAAGTAGAAGCCGCCGCATTTGCCTGGCTGGCGCAAGCCTTCACGCTCAAGCAGCCCGGCAACCTGGTGGCCGTGACCGGCGCCAAAGGCCCGCGGGTGCTGGGCGCTTTGCACAAAGCACCATCCTTTTTGCCCTGAGACCGGCAGGCAGCTGCAAGAGCGCCAAACAAAAAGGGCCCTTGTCGGGCCCTTTTTGTGTGTGCTGTCAGGCAGCTCGTACGCAAAGATCAGGTAGAAAAGCTAGAGCCGCAGCCGCAGGTGCTGGTGGCGTTCGGGTTCTTGATCACGAACTGAGCGCCTTCGAGGTCGTCTTTGTAGTCGATTTCTGCGCCCACCAGGTACTGGTAGCTCATGGCGTCGATCAGCAGCGACACGCCATTTTTGGTCATGGTGGTGTCGTCTTCGTTGGTAATCTCGTCAAAAGTGAATCCGTACTGAAAGCCAGAGCAACCGCCGCCCTGAACGAACACGCGCAGCTTGAGCTCAGGATTGCCTTCTTCGGCAATCAGGTCTGCCACCTTGGCAGCTGCGCTGTCGGTGAATACAAACGGGTGGGGCATCTCGGTCTGGATGTTCTCTGCAACTGCGCTCATGGAAGGCTCCTCAGGGGGTGAGTGGGTAATAGTACAGTAAATTGATCAACCACAACCCGGGCAGGTCTTCAGGCTGGCAAAAACATGAAAGCCCATGGAAAAAGCCGCCGGGCTTGCACCACAGCGGCTTTGGACAGAACAAGAAGCGGATTAGCGCTTGCTGAACTGCTTGCGGCGACGCGCCGAACGGAAACCGACCTTTTTACGCTCGACTTCACGGGCGTCACGGGTGACGAAGCCAGCCTGGCTCAGGGCCGGCTTGAGGGCTGCGTCATAGTCGATCAGCGCGCGGGTGATACCGTGGCGGATTGCGCCAGCCTGGCCTGACTCACCGCCGCCGTGCACGTTGACCATGATGTCAAACGTCTCGACGTGGTTTGTCAGAAACAGGGGTTGGCGGCAAATCATGATCGAAGTCTCACGGCCGAAGAACACCTGAATGTCCCGGTCGTTGATCGTGATCTTGCCAGTGCCTTTTTTGATAAACACGCGGGCAACGCTGGATTTGCGTCGGCCGGTGCCGTTGTTCCATTCACCAATCATCTCAAGGCTCCTTAGATTTCCAACACTTTGGGTTGCTGGGCAGTGTGCGGGTGCTCAGCACCGCCGTACACCTTGAGTTTTTTGATCATGGCGTAACCGAGCGGGCCTTTGGGCAGCATGCCCTTGACCGCTTTTTCCAGGGCACGGCCTGGGAACTTGGTTTGCATGTCGCGGAAATTGGTGGCAGAAATGCCGCCTGGATAACCGGAATGGCGATAGTAGATTTTGTCAGTCGACTTGGCGCCGGTGACGCGCAGCTGGGCTGCGTTGATGATGACAATGAAGTCACCGGTATCGACGTGAGGCGTGTAAATGGCCTTGTGTTTGCCGCGTAAACGGAGAGCAACTTCGCTGGCTACTCGTCCGAGGACCTTGTCGGTCGCGTCAATCACAAACCATTCATGCACCACGTCAGCGGGTTTTGCGCTGAATGTTTTCATGAATTACTCTTTTCAAAGTTTGGTTTGCCCAGAACACCCGTGAAATCAGTTTCACGGGCTGCACCGGAATGGTTTTATGTCTATTCCACGGTCGGCGTTCTTCTGATGAGAACCTCTTAGGTGGGGTTAGCTTGAACATTGATGTGAATCAAAAATTCATAGCCCTTCGCCGCGGGATCACTAATGCGCTGCGAAGCCCTCG
>JAIPDA010000166.1 GCA_021737905.1 Rhodoferax sp. | reverse complement strand
CGAGACCGGCAGCACCTCGCCCAAACCCAGTTCAAAGAATTCGGAGAGTTGCACGCCTTCGGTCATGCCTTCGGCCTTGTTGGCCGTCAGCACCGTCGGCTTGCCGAGCTTGCGCAGGTATTTCGCAATGTCGTGGTCCTGAGCGTTCAGCCCGGCCCGGGCATCGACCACAAACACCACCACATCGGCTTCGGCCACGGCCTGGCGGGTCTGCTTGGCCATTTCTTTGTAGATGCCGGAAGCGGCGTCGGGCTCAAAGCCACCCGTGTCGATGACGATGTATTCCTGCGAGCCGAGCTTACCGTTGCCGTAATGCCGGTCGCGTGTGAGCCCGGCAAAGTCCGCCACAATCGCATCCCGCGATTTGGTCAGGCGGTTAAAGATCGTCGATTTGCCCACATTCGGGCGGCCCACCAGGGCAATAACAGGTTTCATCAAAAATCTTTGAACAGGCGCTTAGATGCGCCTGCTTATTGCGGCTGAAAGCCGAAAACATGACCTTTGCGGGTGACCACCACCAGGGTGTCGCCCACCAGCACCGGCGAGGCAACGATGGCTGAGCCATCCGTCGAAAGCCGGTTGAGCAAGCTGCCATCCTGGCGGGACAACAAATGCACAAAACCGCTAGCGTCACCAATGGCTATCGAGCGACCCACCACATGCGGCGCTGTCAGCCCGCGGTAGCGCAACTCGTCCGAGGTCCAGGCGCGCTCACCATCCGCCCGCTGCCAGGCAATGACCCGGCCGTCGGATTCGACGCCAAAGACAAGCCGTTCGTCGCCGTCCAGCCCCTGGCTACCATCTGCAGGGCGGCTCCACAACAGGGATCCGCGCTCGGCGTTGACGCAGCCCACGCTGGCCTGAAAAGCCCTGACGCAAACGATTTGCTGCAGCCGGCTGGCCGGCCCGACCAGATCAACCAGGCGTTCGATGTCATTGACGCCGCGCGGAATCGCTATCGGCAGCTCCCAGCGCACGCTGCCGTTGTCAGGGTTGAGACCCGTCAGACGCCCGCCAAGGCCGGCCACCAGGGTATTGCCCACTGCCTGTAAAACACCCCCTTGGCGCAGCACCAGCGGCTCGCCAGGGCGTTGCTGGGTCCAAAGCTTGCTTCCGGTGGCGCCGTCAAAAGCGCTGACAGTGCGATCAGCAGCCAGCACAAACACACGCCCGCCGGCAACAAAGGGTGCGGTAAAAGACTGCGCCAGCAGTTTTTGGCGCCAGATGATCTTACCGTCAGCCATCGTCACCAACTCATTGCCACGCGTAACCACTGCCGCCAGACGGGCGTCACCGCCCACACCTGCGGCCAGTGCAGCGCCGGCATTGATGCGCCAGAGGTCCCGGCCGGTGCCGGCATCCATGGCAAGCACCAAGCCATTGCCAGCGGCCAGCATCACGGTGTTGGCGCTGGCGCTCAGGGTCAAAGGAAAGTCAATATCGCCGAGCTTCGCCGTCCAGGCTTGCTGGACAGGAATCATGGCGGTGAAGGGTTTGAGCTGGGCGGGTTGGGGCTGGTTGGCTCCGCCCGAGCAGGCTCCAAGCAAAGCCATGCTGACACCGGCGGCCAGCAAACGGCCACCGTTGAGCAGCTTGCTCACAGGGCTAAAGGGCCATGCATTGAGCGACATCATTGACCGGCCTCTTTGGAGCTTGCGGCAGGCGCTGCCGGTTTGACAACCGGGTCTACGCCCAAAGCATTGAGCTTGATTTCGATGATGCGTCGGTAATCAGAACGCTCATCCAAAGCTTTGTAGGCGCTTTGGTATTGCGCTTTGGCTTCGGCTTTCTTGCCTTGGGCCAGCAAAATGTCGCCGCTGCGGTCTGCAGCCAGCGGCGCAAAGTCCTTGGGCATGGGTGCTGCCAGCTGTTGCAGGGCTTCCTCGTAGGCCCGGCTTTCTAACAGCATGCCTGACAAACGCAAGCGGGCCACGGATTGGTAGCCGGCGTCCTTGCCTTTGCCCGCCACCCAGGCCAGCGCGCCCTTGGCGGCGTCAAGATTGCCTTTGTCCTGGTAAATACGGGCCGCCAGCAAGGCCGCCTGCTCGGCATAGGCTGTGCCAGCGTAGCGATCTTTCATGTCGGTCATGACACGCTCAAGCTTGGGCACATCACCGGCAACAGCAGCGCGCTCGACTTCGTCATACATCACAGCCGCTTGCGACGACTGGTTGCGCTGCCAGTACTGGTAGCCGTTCCATGCCGCCACAGCACCAAAAACGGCGATCAAAACCCAGGAAATCACGTTGCCATAACGCTTCCAGAAATGCTTGAGTTCGGCGAGTTGTTCCTGCTCTTCGAGGTCCAGATGTTTTGCCATGGGTCTTTATCGCTTTTGCCGGGGTAAAGGCTCGATTGTAGGGGGGCAGCCCGTTCAAGCGAGCAAGACGGGCGCCCAGGCAGTCACATCGGCAAGCGGGTGCAAAGTCTGCTCGGCCGCAGCCTCGGCTTTACCGGCCCGCAGGGGCTTGACTGCCACGCAGCCGCTGGCGAGTTCGGTTTCGCCAAAAATCAGTGCAAAGCGGGCGCCGCTGGCGTCTGCTTTTTTGAACTGGGACTTCATGCTGCCCATGCCATCGGTGCCCGAGCTGGCATGCATCTGCACGCTGACACCTGCGGCCCGCAGGGTCTGCAGTGTGCGCAAAGCCAGGGGCAAGGCGGCCGCATCCGGCACCACGGCATAAGCATCAGGTGCCAGGGGTGCAACAGCCCGGCCGCTTTCTTGCAGCAGCTCGAGCACGCGCTCAACACCCAAGGCCCAGCCTACAGCCGGCGCAGGTTTGCCGCCGATTTGCTCGACAAGGTAGTCATAGCGCCCGCCGGCGCACAAAGTGCCTTGGGCACCGAGCTGGTCGGTGATGAATTCAAAGACCGTGAGGTTGTAATAGTCCAGACCACGAACCAGACGGTGGTTGAGCGTCCAGGGCACGCCATTGGCATCCAAAATGGCTTTGAGCGCATCAAAGTGGGCCAACGATCTGGCGCCCAGGAAGTCGATCAGGCGAGGGGCGCTGTCGACCACCGCTTTCATGGCCGGGTTTTTGGTGTCCAGAATTCGCAGCGGATTGCTGTGCAGCCGCCGGCGTGCGTCCTCGTCGAGCTCATTGGCGTGCTGCTCGAAATGCGCGATCAGTTTGATGCGATGCAGGGCTCGCTCATCGGGTTGGCCCAAGCTGTTGATTTCCAGCCGCCAATCGGTGATGCCGATTTCTTTCCACAGCGCAGCAGCCAGCAGGATCAGCTCGGCATCAACTTCCGGGCCGGCGAAACCCAGGGCCTCAGCGCCGATCTGGTGAAACTGCCGGTAGCGCCCTCGTTGCGGGCGTTCCCGGCGAAACATCGGCCCCATGTAGTAAAGGCGCTTGCCGCCCTCGTACAGTAAATTGTGCTCCGTGACAGCGCGCACCACGCTGGCGGTACTTTCAGGGCGCATGGTCAGATGAGCGTGGTCGCCGTTTTTGTCGGAGCGGTCCTCAAAGGAGTACATCTCTTTTTCGACAATGTCTGTGACCTCACCGATGCCGCGCACAAAAAGCTGCGTATGCTCCAGGATGGGTGTGCGGATGTTGCGGTACGCGTAGCGGGCCATCAGTGCCCTCACCTTGTCCTCTAACCATTCCCAGCGCGCCGATTCCGGCGGCAATATATCGTTCATGCCTTTGACGGCAAGCAGTTTTTCAGCCATGTGTTTTTTCAGGCCTCGGAGCTAGCGCGCGTGGATCCGAAGCGGTTTTCAATGTAGTTTTCGACAATGCCCTGAAACTCGCTGGCAATGTGCTCGCCGCGCAACGTCAGGCTTTTTTCGCCATCGATAAACACCGGCGCTGCCGGCGCTTCTCCCGAGCCGGGCAAGCTGATGCCGATGTCGGCATGCTTGCTCTCGCCGGGGCCGTTGACGATGCAACCCATGACAGCAACTTTGAGCTTTTCAACGCCGGGGTACTGTGCTTTCCAGACCGGCATTTGGGCGCGCAAAAAATCATCAATTTGCTTGGCCAGATCCTGAAAAGTCGTGCTGGTGGTGCGCCCGCAACCGGGGCAGGCAGTGACGCTGGGAACAAAGCTGCGCAGACCCAGGGCTTGAATGATTTCGGCGGCGATCAACACCTCTTGCGTGCGTGCCTCGCCGGGTTGAGGTGTGAGCGAAACACGGATGGTGTCGCCTATGCCCTCTTGCAACAAAATCCCCATCGCCGCAGCCGACGCCACAGTGCCCTTGGTGCCCATTCCTGCTTCGGTCAGCCCCAGGTGCAAGGGGTGACGGGTGCGCTTGGCCAGTTCGCGGTACACGGAGATCAGGTCTTGCACACCGCTGACTTTGCAAGACAGGGTGATTTGCCCATGCGCCATGCCCATTTTCTGCGCCAGAGCAGCAGACTCGAGGGCCGAAGTGATCATGGCCTCGTACATCACCTGTTTGGCATCCCAGGGCTGGGGGCGCGCGCTGTTGATGTCCATCAGACTGGCGAGCAGTTCCTGGTCCAGGCTGCCCCAATTGACGCCAATACGCACCGGTTTGTCCCAGCGCACGGCCGCTTCAATCATCTGGCCGAACTGGCGGTCGTGCTTGTCGCCCTTGCCGACATTGCCGGGGTTGATACGGTATTTGGACAGCGCTTGCGCGCAGCTCGGGTAGTCCGTCAACAGGCGGTGACCGTTGTAATGAAAATCACCGATCAAAGGTACGTCGATGCCCATGCGATCGAGCTGGTCGCGCACATGCGGGACAGCTTCGGCCGCCTCAGGCGTGTTGACCGTGATGCGGACCATCTCGGATCCGGCCAGGGCTAGCTCTTTGACCTGAATCGCAGTGCCGATGACATCGACCGTGTCGGTGTTGGTCATTGACTGTATGCGCACCGGCGCGTCACCACCCACGGTCACCACGCGTGAACCCCACACCACGCGGGCCTGGGCTGAACGGCGAGCCAGCGGCTCGGCAGAAGGAATCGGAAGACAGCTTGACACTTTTATTTCACCTCAAATCGGGCCACGTTATCGCGGGCAATTGGCGTTAAATCAAAGGCTTGGCCGCGCACTTTCACGGCGGTGACATCAGCACGGCCAACCACTGCACTCAGCGGCAATAGGCCTGTTGCACCGGCTACTTCACCAGAGACCAGCATGCGTCGTAGCAGGACAACTCCACGGGCATCGGTCACCTCGACCCAGGACGAGTC
>JAIPDA010000165.1 GCA_021737905.1 Rhodoferax sp. | reverse complement strand
AGTCGGGCATGTGCGACCAAGTTCGGTGGAGTAGACCAGTCGGCTGGCACCAAGGCTGTTTTTCATGGCTTCAATTCTTTTCAGGCTCAAGCGTGAAACATTTTGCCGTAATTTCGCAAAAACACCGTGGCAAAGACCGTCAACAGCAAAGTTAACTGCCCACTCTTAGAATGATTCAATGTACTCTTTATCACCGGGCCAACAATGATCGTTGAACGAATCTGGACAGGCAACAGTCTGCGCAACTTCAATTACCTGATTGCCTGCCCTGACTCGGGCGAAGCACTGGCCATTGATCCGCTGGACCATGAAAAATGCCTGAGCACAGCCAAAGCCAAGGGCTGGCATATCACCCAGATTCTCAACACGCATGAGCATCACGACCATGTTGGTGGGAACATGGCCGTGGTGGCTGCAACAGGGGCCAAAGTCATTGCCCACCACAAAGCTGCCGGAAAGATTCCAGGCATGGGCCGGGGGGTGCAAGCCGGCGATGTGATCAAGGTCGGCAAACACATAGAGCTCGAATGTCTTGACACCCCGGGCCACACTTACTGCCATATTTGCCTGTGCGCGCACGCAGAGCAACCGGCCCTTTTTTCAGGTGACACCCTGTTCAACGCGGGTGCCGGCAATGTGCATAACGGCGGCGACGTGAATGCACTTTTCAGCAGTTTCACCGAACAACTGATGCGCCTGCCCGACAACACCCGCATTTACCCGGGCCATGATTACCTGGAAACCAACCTGAAGTTCACCCTGGCGCGCGAACCCAACAACGCGGCAGCCCAGTCCCGCCTGGCCCAGGTGGTGGATCATGACCCGTCAATGGCCATGGTGACCACCTTGGCCCAGGAAAAAGAGCACAACACTTTCATGCGCCTTCAAAGCCCCGAGCTGATTGAACAGTTACGCATGAACTTTCCGGACATGGATGCAGAGCCGGATGCCCAAACAGTTTTCAAACATCTGCGTACCTTGCGTAACAGCTGGTGATGTTTAAATTTTCCGGCCAACTCTGAACGCTTTTTTTATTCCTTAACTTCTCTCTTTTCAAAATCAAGGATATCGCAGCATGCCACCACGTTTGACCGCGCAAGACTTTGACCAGGAACTGCTGGTTCTTTTTGATGCCTATGTGCACGGCGGCCTGGACCGCCGAGGCTTTTTAGACAAGGCCCAAAAGTTTGCCAAGGCCGGCATGACGGCGGCCGGCTTGTTAGCAGCTCTCAGTCCCAACTTTGCAGCCGGCCAGCAAGTGCGCCAGGACGACCCCCGATTGAGCACGGAACGCGTGAGCTACCCATCCCCAGATGGCACCGGCAGTGTCAAAGGCTACCTGGCCCGCCCGGCCGGCAGTGCGGGCAACAAGCTGCCGGCTATTTTGGTCGTGCATGAAAACCGCGGACTGAACCCGCATATTGAGGATATCGCCCGGCGCTTGGCGCTCGACGGATTCATGGCATTTGCGCCCGATGGCTTGACCGTCGCCGGCGGCTACCCCGGTGATGAGGACAAAGCCCGTGAGTCCTTCGCCAAACTCGACGGCGCGAAAATGCTGCAGGACTTTGTGGCCGCAGCGCATTGGCTCAAAGCCCGCAATGACAGCACCGGCAAATTGGGTGTGGTCGGCTTTTGCTATGGCGGCGGCGTCGCGCACCAGCTGGCCATCCGCTTGCCGGACCTCGCGGCCTCTGTGCCTTTTTATGGCAACGTACCGGCGCCAGCCGACGCCGGCAAAGTCAAGGCGCCGATGCTGGTCCATCTCGCCGGCATCGATGAGCGAATCAACGCCGCATGGCCCGCCTACGAAGCGGCTCTGAAAAGCGCCGGGGTGAGGCTCACGGTGCACCAGTACGCCGGCACGCAACATGGCTTTAACAACGACACCACGCCGCGCTTTGACGGGGCGGCGGCCAAGCTGGCCTGGGACCGCAGCATCGCTTTTTTCAAAGCCACGGTTTAAGCCCTCACAGCCGGCGCATTAAAGCGCCTGGCCCAGGCGCTTGACGCCCTCTTCGATCTTGACCAGGTCTGCTGTTGCAAAACTCAAACGCAAAGCGGCAGGGTCAGGGTTGGTGGCGAAAAATGGGGCACCGGGCACAAAGGCTACACCTTTTGCAATGGCACGTTTGGCAAACTCTGCGGCGTCAGCGCTTTTGCCGCCGGCACCCGTCAACCGGGCCCAGAAAAACAAACCGCCTGCAGGTTGGGAGAACGCGATGGCATCGCCCAGCTCACGCTGGAGCGCTGCGCCCATGGCCGCGGCCCGCTCTGCGTACACAGCACGCACACGTGCCAGTGTTTCCGGCATACGGCCGGCCTTGAGGTATTGAGCGGCCGTGGCCTGGGCAAAGGTGCTTGTGTGCGCGTCGCTGAATTGCTTGCACATGGTGGCTTTGGCCAGCAGTTCGCTAGGGGCGATCATCCAGCCCACGCGCAGGCCCGGGCTGAGCACCTTGCTCATGCTGCCGCAGTAAGCCAGCAGCTCGCGGCTGCCAGGTACATCGGCACTCAGGGCTAAAAGGCTCGGGGGTGGCGGTTGGTCGAAATACAAGTCGCCGTAAGGATCGTCTTCCACCACCATGGTTTGGTATTTGACGGCGAGGGCCAGAATTTTCTTGCGACGCTCAAGACTGAGCAGAGCGCCGCCAGGGTTGCCGAAGGTCGGAATGAGGTACACAAACTTGGGTTTGTGCTCGACCATCAAGCGCTCCAGCGCATCGGTTTGCACCCCCTGCGCGTCAATCGGTGCGCTGACGATGTCTGCACCATAGAGTCGAAAACACTGGATGGTGGCTAAAAAGGTAGGGCCTTCGACAATCACCTTGTCGCCCGGATCGATCATGGTCTTGCCCAGCAAGTCCAGACCCTGCTGGCTGCCGGTGGTCACGATCATGCCCTCCGGGTCGACTTTCACACCTTTACTGGCCATGAACTGCGCCAACTGTTCACGCAGCGGGTTGTAGCCTTCGGTGGCGCCGTACTGCAAAGCGCCGCCAGCCTCTTGGCTCAAGGCCAGATTGACCGCGGCTTGAATACCTTGCACATCGAACATGGCGCTGTCCGGAAATCCCCCGGCAAAGCTGATGATGCCGGGCTTGCCAAGCAACTTGAAGAGTTCCCGGATGGCGGAGGTTTCAACATTGTTCAATCGGTCGGCAAAGGGTAGCGGCATACAACAATCTCTTGAGTATTTAACAAAGAGGGCATGTTAACGCCGGACGGGGATCACGCCGGCAGCGGCTTAAACTGGTGACCATGAAATCCGCCCAGATCGACACTTTTTTTACCACGCTCAAAGCCGCCAACCCGATGCCGGTGACTGAGCTGGCCTACACCAGCGTGTTTGAGCTTTTGACGGCGGTTTTGCTTTCTGCGCAGGCGACAGACGTGAGTGTCAACAAGGCCACGCGCCAGCTTTTTCCGGTGGCCAATACGCCGCAAAAAATCCTGGCCCTAGGGCTGGACCGGCTGGAGAGCTACCTCAAGACCATCGGCCTGTACCGCAGCAAAGCCAAGCATTTGTTGCTAACCTGTCAGATTCTGGTTGAACAGCACGACGGTAAAGTGCCTCGCACCCGGGAAGCCTTACAGGCGCTGCCCGGTGTAGGCCGCAAGACGGCGAATGTCGTGCTCAATTCTGCCTATGGTGAGGCGGTCATGGCCGTTGACACGCACATCTTCCGGGTGAGTAATCGCACCGGGCTGGCAGTGGGCAAGACCGTGGATGAGGTCGAAGCAGGCCTGATGAAACGCGTTCCAGCCAAGTACCTGGTGGACGCGCACCACTGGCTTATCTTGCATGGGCGCTACGTCTGCCAGGCGCGAACACCGCAGTGCTGGCAATGCGGCGTGCGCGACTGTTGCGACTTCAAGCCCAAGTCAGATTCGCCGGCGTCAAGTCTCTAAGCCCTGAATTCGCGGTACAGCCAGCCATTGGCCTTCAAGCATGGCCACGCGCAGGTGGTTTTCAAACACTTGCTCCAATGCCCTGTGTGTGGCGGCCTCTGTGCATGCTCCCTGATGCATCAGATATCCGTGCTGCAAAATTAACATGTCATCCGCCTGCAAGGCGATGGAAATTTCATGCAAAACGCTGACCACGGTTTTGCCCTGAGACACCAGCGCCCGCACCAGCAAGAGCCACTGGGCCTGGTGCGGTGGATCCAGGTTGGACAAAGGCTCGTCCATCAACAACAGTTGCGCCTCCACCGCCAAGGCGCGGGCCAGCAACACGCGCTGGCGCTCGCCAGCTGACAGCTCTCCAAGCAAACGAGCACGCCAGTCCCAGGCTTGCATGTTGGTCAACGCAAGCCTTACCGCCGCGTGGTCTGACGCGCTAGGGCCGGCCAACCAGGCCTGGTGCGGCATGCGTCCCAACATCACCAGGTCGTAGACGCTCAAGTCATCGTCACAGGCCTCTCCCTGCCCCAGCCATGCGATGGATTGCGCCCGTGTGCGGGCACTGAAGTTGTGCAAAGGCTGGCCTTGCCATTGCAGTAAGCCGGCATAAGGCAGCAACCCTGCCAGCACACGCAACAAACTTGACTTTCCCGCACCGTTAGGTCCGACCACGCTGACCCATTTGCCAGGGCGCAAGCCAAAAGAAAGGCCATTCAAAACTGGCACGCCACCCAAGTTCGCGACAAGCGAGTCGGCTTGCAAAGCAAATTCAGCCTGACAAGGAACGCTATGGCTCATGGGCCGGCCTCAGGGCGTCTTGCACTTCGACCGTGCATCAGCCACAACAAATAAGCGCCACCAAGAACAGCGGTGAGTACGCCCACAGGCAACTCGCGCGGCGCTAACAAGGAGCGGGCCAACAAGTCGGCCGCCTGCAACAAAACGGCGCCACACAAGCTGGCCAAACCGATCAAGCGAGCTGGCGTGGTTTTGACCAGCGAACGAACCAGATGCGGCGCGGCCAGACCAACAAAAGCAACCAGACCCGTGTGGGCTACCGCCGTGCCCGTGGCCAGCGCCAGCACCACCACCAGGCCCATACGCAATGCCGGCAGCGGCAGACCCAGGCTTTGCGCAGTGGCTTCGCCAAGCGCGAGCGCATCGAGCAAGGGGCTCATGAGCCAGGCCAGCAAGCCGCACACAACGAGTACCCCTGCCATCAGCATGCATGCGGGCCAGGCCAAAAAACTGGTGCTGCCCAGCATGAACGACTGCATCGCCTGCATGGTGTCCGGCACCAATAACAAAATCAAGGAGCTCACGGCCCCCAGCACCACACCCACCACCACC
>JAIPDA010000006.1 GCA_021737905.1 Rhodoferax sp. | reverse complement strand
GTGACTACCGCGCTGCACTCGAGCAGGCCTGCGCGCGCTTTGACTATGCCCACGAACGGCGCGAGCAAGCGCGGCGCCGCGCTGCCGGCGAGTGGGTGGGCATCGGGCTGGCCATGTATGTCGAGCCTTGCGGCCAAGGCTGGGAAAGCGCACGCGTCAGCTTGCTGCCGGGCGGCCGGGTTGAAGTGGCCAGCGGTTCTGCCTCGCAGGGGCAGGGCCATCAGACCAGTTACGCTGTGATTGCTGCAGAGGCGCTGGGCTGTGACACTGCGCTTGTCACCGTTGTCGAAGGTGACACCGCCAGTTGCCCGGCCGGCATAGGCGCACTGGCCAGCCGCAGCATGGCCATAGGGGGCAGCGCCGTGTTGCAGGCTGCCAGCGCAGCAGCCCGCCGGCGCGATGCCGGCGAGCTGCTCCCCATCGTTGAAGACGCGGTCTACACCGCAGCCGCTGAAGCCTGGAGCTACGGCTGCGTGATCGCCCGCATGGCGATCGACCCCGACACTGGCCAGCCGCACATTGAGCGCCTGGTCTGGGTGGACGACGCCGGCCGCATCATTTCGCCGCAGCTCGCTGAAGGGCAGTTGCTCGGCGGTCTGGCGCAAGGCCTGGGTCAGGCCATGCTTGAGCGCATCGTCTATGACGACGACGGCCAGTTGCTGACCGGCTCGCTGATGGACTACGCCATCCCGCGCGCCGTCGAAATGCCGCTGGTCGAACTCGAAAGCCTAGCCACCAGCACAAGCACCAACACCAGTGCCAACACCAGTGCCAACCTGCTGGGTGCCAAGGGCGTGGGTGAGGCCGGTTGCATCGGCGTGCCGGCTGCGCTGCTCAATGCCGCTGCCGATGCGCTCTCACCCCTGGGTGAAAAAACATTGGATTTCCCTTTGACCGCCGAACGCTTGTGGCGGGCCATGCAAGCACCTCACGGAGACCAGACCTCATGAAATACAAAAAATCAGAAGCCAAAGAGTACGCACGCGAGAACTTTCGCGGCGTCTGGGCCGCCACGATGACGCCCTTTGACGACAGCCTGGCGATGGACGAGGCGGCCTACCGCCGCAACCTGCGCCACTGGGCGCAGACGCTCAAGCTCGGCGGTCTCTTCGTGTCAGGTAAGCAGGGCGAATTTTTCTCTATATCGGTGGCCGAGCGCATGCGCTCATTTGAGCTGGCTGTGGAAGAAGCTGACGGCCATTGCGGCATCGTCAGCTCTTGCTCTGACACCAACCTGGATGTGGTGCTGGCGCTGGCGCGCCACTCGCAAAATGTAGGCGCCGACTACATCGTGGTGCACAGCCCGGTCTTGCATTTTGGCGCTGACACCGACGAGACCATTTACGAGTACTACCGCTATCTCAGCGAGCAGCTGGACATCGGCATTGCCTTGTGGAACCACCCCGATTGCGGCTATGTCATGAGCCCCGAACTGTGCGCCCGCATTGCCGAGTTGCCCAACATCGTGGCCATCAAATACAGCGTGGACCGCGCGCTCTACAAGAGCCTGACTGAAATAGCCGGCGACAAGATCATTGTCAGCACGGCTTCTGAAGAGGAGTGGCTGGACAACGTGATCGAGCTGGGCTGGCGGCTGTACCTGTGCTCAACCCCGCCTTTTCTGTTGCAGACCGCGGTGGACCAGCGTATCAATGGCTACACGCAACTGGCTTTTGAGGGCAAGCATGCCGAGGCGCGCGCCCTGCGCGACAGCCTGAACCCGGCGCGCCAGGCCTTTAAACAATCGCGCCCCAAGGGCAAGCCCCAGGCGCACAGCAAGTACTGGATGGAGTTGCTCGGGCAGGTCGGCGGTCCGGTGCGCCGGCCGCTGCTGCAACTCACCGAAGCAGAAAAGCAAGCCACCCGCGACGCCTTCGCGCGCAGCGGTCTGCGCCTGAGCTGATGCCTGAGACCCGCCCGCCCATGTCCACCCAAGCGCATATGCCGATACGTTTGCAGGTCAATGGCCGGCCGGTGGAGTTGGCGCTGCCGCCTTCCACCCTGCTGGTGGACTTGCTGCGCGAGCAACTCGCGCTGACCGGCACCCACCAGGGCTGCGACACCGCCCAATGCGGCGCCTGCACGGTGCTGGTGGACGGCGCGGCCACCAAATCCTGCAACGTATTGGCGCTGCAGGTCCATGGCGCCAGCGTCGTGACCATCGAGGGCTTAGAGGCGGCCGACGGCAGCTTGCACCCCATGCAGCAGGCCTTTGGCCGGCACCATGCGTTGCAATGTGGGTTTTGCACGCCAGGCATGGTCATGCGCGGCGTGGCCATGGCGGCCGAGGGCGTGCCCGCAGAGGCGCAAGCCGTCAGCCAGGCGCTGTGCGGCAACCTGTGCCGCTGCACCGGTTACCGCGGCATTGTCAACGCCGTGTGTGAAGGCTTGCAGCACATGCGGGCGCACGCCCCGGGCGGGGACGCAAGGTGATGGACTTTGACTACCGGCGGCCCGCACGGGTGGCTGAGGCCGTGGCCTGGCTGCGCGAAGACCCCGAGGCCAAACTGCTGGCCGGCGGACAAAGCTTGTTGGCGGCCATCAATTTGCGCTTGTCAGAGCCCACCATGCTGATTGACCTGCAAGCCCTGCCAGAGCTCAACGGCATCCGTGCACAGGAAGGCGGTCTGTGGATAGGCGCCATGTGCAGCCACGCCAGCGTGGCCGCATCGCCGCTGGTGCGGCAACTGGCACCCATGCTGGCGCAACTGGCGCATGGTATTGGTGACCAGCAGATCCGCCAGCGCGGCACGTTGGGCGGCTCGATTGCCAACGCCGACCCGGCGGCCTGCTGGCCTGCCGGCGTGATGGCCCTGGGCGGCACGGTCTGCACCGACCGCCGCCAACTGCCGGCGGACGAATTTTTCACCGGCCTTTTCAGCACCGCTCTGGAGCCCGACGAAGTTGTGCTCGGGGTGCAGTTCCCGTGCACTCAGCAAGCGCACTACCTCAAGTTCGAACAACCGGCCTCGCGTTTTGCCATGACCGGCGTGGCCGTGGCACAAGTGGGCAGCGTGGTGCGCGTGGCCGTCACCGGGCTGGGCAGCGGCATTTACCGCTGGCAGGCTGCCGAGCAGGCCTTGCAGCGCCGGCTGGCGCCCGAAGCTTTGCTGGGTTGCGTGCTGGACGCCGGCATCGCCATGGGCGATATTCATGCCTCGGCTGCGTTCCGGGCGCACTTGGCGGCGGTCTTGATGCGGCGCGCAGTCCAACACATTTTGAAATCATCTAAGCTTTGACAGGCAACTGGCCATGAAACAAAAAATTGCCTTGCTCGGTTACGGTGCCATTGGCAAAGCGGTACACCGCTTGCTGCTGTCCCATGCCGGGCAGGTCGAGGTGGTGGCCATCCTGGTGCGTGACCGTGCAGCTGCGCTGGCGCTGACGCCTCAAGCCGATGCCTTGCTGGTGGACAGCCTGACGCAAGTGCTGCAACGCCAGCCCGGCTTGGTGGTCGAATGCGCCGGTCACCAGGCGGTGGACCTGTATGGCGTGACGGTCTTGCAAGCCGGCATCGATTTGCTGGTGGTTTCCATAGGCGCGCTGGCCGAGCCGGCGCGAGAAGCTGCGCTGATGCAGGCCGCGCGCGCTGCCGGCCAGCGTTTGCTCTTGCCTGCCGGTGCCATCGGCGGGGTGGACTGGCTTGCGGCGGCACGCCTGGCCGGCTTGCGGCAGGTCACTTACCGCTCTCGCAAGCCGCCGCAGGCCTGGGCCGGCAGTGCCGCCGAGCAGCAGCTTGATTTGGGCGCGCTGAAGCAAGCGGTCACATTTTTTCGCGGCTCTGCGCGTGAGGCCGCGCTGCAATACCCGCGCAATGCCAATGTGGCTGCGACCGTCGCGCTGGCGGGTCTGGGTTTTGAAAACACCAAGGTCGAGATGATTGCCGACCCTCTGGCCGGCGGTAATGTGCATGAAATTGAGGCGGAGGGCGCAGGCGGCTTGATGAACACACGCCTGGTCGGTTTGCCTGACCCGCACAATCCGCGCACTTCGCTCATGACAGCCTACAGTGTGGTGCGATGTATCCTCAATGAAACTGCAACGGTCGTGATCTGACAACACACTTCAAGGAGTCCGCCATGCTCAAACCCATCAACTTCCCCAAGTGGATTGAAGACAACCAGCATTTGCTCAAGCCCCCGGTGGGCAACCAGCAGATCTGGCAAGACACCGATCTGATCGTCACGGTGGTGGGCGGGCCCAACCAGCGCACCGATTTTCATGACGACCCCTATGAAGAGTACTTTCACCAGTTCAAAGGCAGCGCCCATTTGCTGGTGATAGACCGCGGTCAGTTTGAACGCATTGATTTGCACGAGGGTGATATTTTCTTGATGCCACCGCATATGCGCCATTCACCCCAGCGGCCGGAGGCTGGCAGCCTGTGCTTGGTGCTGGAGCGATCGCGCCCGGCCGGCGTGCTCGATGCTTTTGAGTGGTACTGCGCCCATTGCAGCACGCTGGTTCACCGCTCGGAGTTGCAGTTGCAAAGCATCGTGGAAGATCTGCCACGTGCGTACGGCGTTTTTTACAATGCTGCACCGGCCCTGCGCACCTGCCCGGCCTGCGGCGAAGTACACCCCGGCCGCGATTGGCATGCCTGGCATGCCAGGCATGCCACAAGGGCGCTGGCGACTGGGGTACAGCCCGGTTAGGCCGGCTCGGGTTATCCGGTATTGACGAGATTATGTTTATGCCTAAACTATTTTTTCTGCGAAGCTATCTTCTTTAACGCGTATTTTTTACAACGGGGGGATTTATGAAATTCAAGTTGAACAGCCTGGTGTTGGTTTTGGGCCTGGCCGCCTGCAGCTTGTCTGCGCAGGCGCAGCAGACGGTGAAGATCGGTTTTCTGGGTACTTTGTCCGGCCCGGCAGGTGCTTTGGGCCAGGACCAGTACGACGCTTTCATGCTCGGTGTGGAACACAACGGCGGCAAATTGGGCGGCGCGACCGTTCAGGTCATCAAGGAAGACGACCAGCTCAAGACCGACCTGGGCGTGCAACTGGCGCAAAAACTCATTGAGCGCGACAAGGTCAATATCATCACCGGCGTGACTTTTTCCAACGTCATGATGGCCATCCACAAGCCCATCACTGATGCCGGTGTGCTGCTGGTCGGCTCCAACGCCGGCCCGTCACCGCTGACCGGCAAGGGCTGCAGCCCGCTGTTCTTCTCGACCTCCTGGAACAACGACTCCCTGCACGAGTCCATGGGCCAGCATGCCACCAACGCCGGCTACAAAAAAGTCTATCTGCTCGCGCCTAACTACCAGGCCGGTAAAGACGCCTTGTCCGGTTTCAAGCGCATGTACAAAGGCCAGGTGCTCGACGAGGTCTACACCCAGGTCAACCAGCCCGACTACTCGGCTGAAATCGCCCAGCTGCAAGCCGCCAAGCCGGACGCCATCTATGTGTTTTACCCGGGCGGCATGGGCGTGAACTTCGTCAAGCAGTACCAGCAAGCCGGGCTCTTGGGCAAGTTGCCTCTGCTGTCAACGTCGACGGTGGACGGCACCACCTTGCCAGCGCTCAAAGACATCGCCCTGGGCGTGGTGACCGGCTCGCCCTACAGCGCTGACCTGGACAACCCGCAGAACAAGAAGTTCGTGGATGACTTCAAAAAGAAGTACAACCGCGTGCCTTCGCTGTACGCTGCTCAGAGTTATGACGCTGCCTCGCTGATCCACGTTGCACTGACCAAGACCGGTGGCAGGGCCGACAACAAAGAGACCTTGCGCGCTGCTTTGAAGTCGTCTGTCTTTAACTCGGTGGCCGGTCCCTTCAAGTTCAATACCAACCAGTTTCCCATCCGCAACTTCTACCGTGTGGATGTGGCCAAAGACGCCTCAGGCCAGGCTGCCTTGGTCAACAGGGGTGTGGTGCTCAGAGACCATGCGGACGCTTACTACAAAGAGTGCGCTCTGAAGTAAGCTTGGCCTTTGCGACAGACCTGACCGGCCCTGCCGGCCAGGTCTTTTTTTAACTTTCGTTTAGCGATGCCCCTTATGTCCTGTTGTTTAACCAGGCCGGAACGCAAGTGCTTGGCAGTGTTGCGCGAGCCATGACCACCTCACTGTTTTTTATCCAGATCCTCAACGGCTTGCAGCTGGGGGTTCTGCTGTTCATGTTGTCGGCCGGCTTGACGCTGGTCTTCGGCATCATGAATTTTGTCAATCTGGCGCATGGCAGCCTGTACATGATGGGCGCTTACTTTGCTGCGAGCGCCTACGCCAAAACAGACTCTTTCATCCTGGCTGCACTCGTCGGCATTGCCGGCAGCGCAGCCTTGGGTTTTCTGGTCGAGCGTGTGGTGGCTTCGCGCCTGTATGCCAGAGACCACCTGGACCAGGTGCTGGCCACCTTCGGCCTGATTTTGTTTTTCAATGAGATCACCCGCTGGGTATGGGGCGCTTCGCCGGTTTACATGAACGTGCCGCCCGCCTTGTCCGGCACCATCAACCTGCTGGGCATTTCTTATTCGGCTTACCGCTTTGCCATCATCGTGGTCGGTTTGCTGGTGGCGCTGGGTTGCTATGTGCTCATCAACAAGACCCGCGTCGGCATGCTGATCCGCGCGGGCTCGAGCAACCCGACCATCGTTGCGGCGCTGGGTGTCAACATCAAACTGCTCAATGCCACCATCTTTGCGCTGGGTGCGGCCCTGGCCGGTGTGGCCGGCCTCATGAGCGGGCCCATCTTGTCGGTGCAGACCGGCATGGGGGAACCGATCCTGATCACCGCCATGATCGTCATCGTGATCGGCGGCATCGGTTCGGTGCGCGGCGCTTTTTATTCAGCCATGATCGTCGGCCTGATCGACACCGCCGGCAGGGCCTTTTTGCCCATGATGCTGCGCGAGTTCCTGGACCGCAGCACCGCGCAGGCAGCCGGTCCGGCGCTGGCGTCCATGCTGACCTGTATTTTCATGGCGGCCGTGCTGGCGCTCAAACCCGCCGGGCTTTTCCCGGTGAAAAACCAATGATGCGCAACACTTTGACTGCATGGTTTGTAGCCCTGGTGGTGCTCACCTTGTTGGCTGTACCGGCCTATGCCAGTCTGGCCAATGAACCATTTGCCGTGACCTTTGTCAGCCGGGTGCTGGTGTTTGCTTTGGCCGCCATCAGCCTGAATTTAATTCTGGGCTATGGCGGCATGGTCAGCTTTGGCCATGCCTTGTACATGGGGCTGGGAGCCTATGTGGTGGGCATTTTGGCCCAGCATGGTGTGAGCAACGGCTGGATTCAGTTGGCTGTCACACTGGCCACCTGTGCCTTGGTCGGGCTGTTAACGGGCGCCATCTCTTTGCGCACTTCAGGCATTGCCTTCATCATGATCACCCTGGCTTTTGCCCAGATGTTTTATTACCTGTTTGTCAGCCTCAAGCAGTACGGCGGCGATGACGGCTTGTCTATCCCTGCGCGCAGTGAGTTTGGTCTGTTCAGCCTGGG
The DNA here is from genome assembly GCA_021737905.1 of Rhodoferax sp. Taxonomy (GTDB): domain Bacteria; phylum Pseudomonadota; class Gammaproteobacteria; order Burkholderiales; family Burkholderiaceae_C; genus Polaromonas. The sequence goes on along the minus strand of JAIPDA010000006.1, from coordinate 17,383 downwards.
ATCGCCGCTGGCGCTGTACTTCACGGCACTGGCGCTGGTGCTGCTGTCCTTGGCGCTGACCCGGCGTCTGGTGGTCGCGCGCTTTGGCATGGTTTTACAGGGCTGCCGCATCAATGAGCGGCGCATGAACGCCATGGGTTTTCCGACCTTTCGCTACAAGCTCACGGCCTATGTTTTTTCGAGCATGCTGTGCGGCCTCTCCGGGCTCTTGTATGCGAATTTGACCGGCTTTGCCTCGCCGGCTTACCTGGCCTGGACCTTGTCTGGCGAGTTGATCGTGATGGTGGTCCTGGGCGGCATGGCCACGGTCTTCGGCCCGCTGGTGGGCGCTATCACTTTGCTGGTGAGTGAAGAAATTTTGAAGGCGCTGACCGACCACTGGATGGCTGTTTTGGGCCCCTTGATTGTGCTGGTGGTGCTGACGGCGCGCCGCGGCCTGTACGGCTACTTGCTGGACATAGACTCCTGGCGAGCACGCCGCCAAACTGTGGCGGCGAAATCTCAAGGAGAGCAGCCATGAAAGATATGCTGCAGATCCGGCAATTGACTAAGCGCTATGGCGGCCTGCTGGCCACGGACCAACTTTCGCTGTCGCTGGCAGCCGGCGAGCTGCATGCCATCATCGGCCCCAATGGTGCCGGCAAGACCACCTTGATTGCTCAGTTGAGCGGCGAAGTCGCACCTGACAGTGGTGCTATCGAGTTTGACGGACATGACATCACTGCCTTGCTGCCCGCACAACGGGCCTTGCGCGGCCTGGCCCGCTCTTACCAGATCACTTCGGTGTTCCCCGAGTTCAGTGTGCTTGAGAACGTCACACTGGCCATGCAGGCGCACCGTGGTCATAGCTTTGGTTTTTGGACGCCCATGCTCGCGCAGCCAGCGCTGGTGGAGCCGGCCATGCGCGCCATCGCACAAGCAGGTTTGTCGCAGCGCTGCAGCTCCAAGGTCTCGGAGTTGGCGCATGGGGAGCGGCGCCAACTCGAGCTGGCCATGGTCCTGGTGGCCGAGCCCAAGTTGCTGCTGCTTGACGAGCCCATGGCCGGCATGAGCCACCAGGAGTCCGGTAACGTGGTGCGCACGCTGCAAGGGCTCAAGGGCCGCTACACCATGCTGCTGGTAGAGCACGACATGGATGCAGTGTTTGCACTGGCCGATCGCATCTCGGTGATGGTTTACGGACGCATCATCGCCAGCGGTACACCCGATGACATCCGCAACAACGAAGAAGTGAAAATCGCTTACCTGGGCGAAGAGGCCTTGCCGCTATGAGCGCCCCCCAAGATTTGCTGCGCATCAGCGGCATTGAAGTTTGCTACGGCGATGCCCAAGCGCTGTTCGGCGTGGACTTGTCTATCGCTGAAGGTGAATTTGTCACTTTGCTCGGCCGTAACGGCATGGGCAAAACCACGACGGTGCGCACCGCCACCGGCATCCTGCAGGCGCGCAGCGGCAGCGTCCATTTTGCCGGCCAGGATGTCTCGCTCTGGCCTTCTTACAAAATTGCGCGTCTGGGCCTGGGGCTGGTGCCCGAGCAGCGCCAGGTTTTTCCTAACCTCACGACGTATGAAAACCTGGTGGCCACGGCGCACAACCGCCTGCAGCGCAGCGACCCCTGGACGCTCGAGCGTGTTTACCGGCTTTTCCCAAGACTCAAAGAGCGCACCGGCAACCTGGGCGCGAACCTGTCCGGCGGCGAGCAGCAAATGCTGGCCATCGGGCGGGCGCTCATGACCAACCCGCGCCTGCTGGTGCTCGACGAAGCAACCGAAGGCCTGGCGCCCCTGGTGCGCAGTGAAATCTGGTCTTGCCTCGAGTCACTCAAAAACACCGGACTGTCGGTGCTGGTCATCGACAAAAACATCGGGCCTTTGCTGCGCATTGCCGACAGCCACTTTGTGCTGGAGAAGGGGCGTACCGTCTGGAGCGGCAGCTCGCAAAGCCTGCTGGACCAGAAAGACATCTTGAGAGAAACGCTGGGTGTCTGACAGCGCGGGTCTGCCAGGCTGGCGCGCTTTCAGCCCTGAAGAACTGGCCCGTCAGTACAGCCCCCGCGGCACAGTCAACAACCTGGACGCGCTACTGCAAGACTACCGCACGCAGTCGATGCCCATGTACGAGCTGCCGCACCTGCGCGATGTGCGCTACGGGCTGCAAGCCGACGAATTGCTCGATTTATTTCCGGTGCCGGGCCGCACCGATGCGCCTTTGTTCGTCTTCATTCACGGTGGTTACTGGCGCGCGCTTGGCAAGCAGGATTCGGTTTTCATGGCCCGAAATTTCACTGCCCACGGCGTGGCCGTGGCCGCTGTCAATTACCAGTTGGCACCTGCCGCCCGGCTCAGTGAGATCGTGGCGCAGTGCCGCCGCAGCCTGGCCTGGCTTTACATGCATGGCCCAGCGCACGGCATCGATGCAGGGCGCATCGTGTTGGGCGGCAGCTCGGCCGGCGCGCATCTGGCGGCCATGCTGCTGGCGCCAGGCTGGCAGGTGGCTTTTGGCCTGCCGCCGGATGTGGTCAAAGCCGGCGTTCTGGTCAGTGGCCTGTATGACCTGGCGCCTGTGCAGCAAACCACGCCCAACGACTGGCTGGCGCTGGACAGCGCAGAGGCCGCAGCGCTCAGCCCGCAGACTTGCTTGCCTGACGCCGGTGCCCGCTTGTGTATTGCCACGGCAGAAAAAGACACCGATGAATTCAAGCGCCAGTCGCTCGACTACGCTGCGGCCTGCACCCGGCAGGGATGCGCGGTGCAGTACGAGCAAATAACGGGGCGCAATCACTTTGATGTGATCATGGACTGGATGAACCCGCAAGCCCTGCTGACGCAAAGCACCTGGCGCTTGCTTGCCCCGGCCTAGACGGCTTTGCGTTTGCGTGGCACTGGCAGCGGGCTTGGGCTGGGCAGCTCGGTGACCACCGTTTTGAAATGCGCTAAAAATGCTTCGCAAGGGCCTGTCAACTCGCGTTGACTGTCGGTCAGCGCCACGATGTCGCGCAGCATGACAGGCGCTGTCAGCTGAACTGCCACCACACTGGGTGAGCGCGTGCGCGACAAGGCGTATGAAGGCAGTATGGCCACGGCCAGACCGGCTTCGACCAGTCCGACCGCTGTGCTGACGTGCGCCACCTGAAACGCCGGCACCAGCGGCTCGCCCGCTTCGGCAAAGCCGCGCTCTACCAGTGTCCGCAGGCCGCTGCCGTGACGCAGCAGCGCCATCGGCACGCCGGCCAGCTCGCTCCAGCGCACTTCCTTGCGCCCGGCCAGCGGATGATCAGCCAGACAAGCCAGCATCAGCCTGTCCTGGTAGAGCGTGGTGGTCAGCAGCCCGGTCACTTCTTGGTCTGCTGTGCAAACCCCAAAATCTGCCCGACCCTCACGCACGGCCTGCGCAATGCCATCCACCGGCAGGTCTAACAGGTCCACCTCGATGCCTGGAAAGCGCAGCCTGAAACTGGACAGCAATTGAGGTAGCAAAGTGGCAGCCAACAGCGGCGAAGTGGCGACCGCAAAACGCCCGCGGCGCCGGGCGGACAGTTGGCGCAAGCCGTCAAAAGCCTGGTCCAGGTCTTTAAAAACCATTTGCACCGAGGGCAAGAGCGCCTGACCTTCTTCGGTCAGCACCACGCGACGGGTGGTTCTTTCAAACAAGCGAACGGCCAGTTCGGCCTCCAGGCTGCTCACCAGCATGGACAAGGCAGACGCCGTCAGGTGCAGGCGCTGGGCCGCCCGGGTGACGCTTTGCTCTTGCGCCACCGCCACAAAGGCGCGCAACTGGCGCAGCGTCACGGACTCGGGGCGGGCAGGGGTTTGGGGCTCACGCATGCGGCTATTGTGCCGATGGCAGCAGTGCCTTGAGCACTTCCCCGCCGGTCATCACATCGCCGAACTGCTGGATGAAGGTCTCCAGCGTGGCCAGATGCTCGTCGTCCGACAGCGCAGCGCAGCAGTCAGAAACCATCACCACCTTGAAGTCCAGCATCATGGCGTCGCGGGCGGTGGACTCGCAGCAGATGTTGGTTTTGGTGCCGGCGATCAGCAAGGTGTCGATGCCGAAGTTGCGCAGCATGGGCTCGAGTGTGGACGCGCCGGCAATCAGCGCGCTGTAGCGGTTTTTAAACACGGTGATGTCTTGCGGCGCGGTCTGCAGTTCATGCCAGACACTTTGACGCCCTGGCGTCAGGCTTTGCAGCGTACGCGCACGCACTTCATCAGCCACCACATGCTTGAAGAACATTTCCCAGTCGCTCTTGTCAGCCAGTTGTGTATTCGCATGCAGCACCCAGAACACCGGCACCCCCAGTGCCCGCAAGCCTTGGGTCAATGCATTGATGGGCGCCACGATGCTGCGCGAGGCCGGCACCTCGGCCGGCGATCCCGGCTCGCAAAAAGTGCTTTGCATGTCTATCACCAGCAAGGCCGTGCGCTGTGGGTCCAGCTGGTCAAACCAGTGGAACTTGCCGCGCCGGGCAAGCACCCGATCAACGATATGACTGCGGATACTGACGTGATGCATATTGAAGAGCTCCGGGCAGGCAGGCATTGCGGTGAACAGATTCTGGCAGAGTCGCAGCCTTGCCTCTGGGCGCCGGTTCAGCCAGGCTCCCATCGCTATGATGTGAACCTTAGACTTTCGCAAGCTACGATTTCATCCCCGGAGACACAACATGAATTTCCATGCATCCAAACGCCAAATTTTCAAGGCCTTCAAGGCCTTTATTGCCGCGCTGAGCCTGAGCGCTCTGGGCGCGCTGCCGGTGGCTGCCCAAAGCTGGCCGGACAAGCCCGTGCGGGTGCTCGTGCCGGCGCCGGCCGGCAGCTCGCTGGATGTGATTGTGCGCAGCATGGGAGAGACGCTCAAAGCCCGCTGGGGCCAGCCCCTGGTGGTGGAAAACAAGCCGGGTGCCGGGGGCACCATCGGCATGGACGCCGTGGCCAAGGCCGCGCCTGACGGCTACACCCTGGGCATCGGCTTCAATGGCCCGATTGCCTTTGGCCCCTTCATGTTCAAGAAGATGCCTTATGACCCGGGCAAAGACCTGCTGCCGATTATTTTGACGACTTCTCAGCCCAACGTGATGGCCGTGCCGGCCAACCACCCGGCCAACAACCTGCGCGAGTTCGTGGCCTGGGCCAAGGCGCAGGGCAACAAAGTCAGCTACGCATCGGTGGGTTTGGGCAGTTCATCGCATTTGACGATGGAGTTGCTCAAAAGCACGGCCGGCTTTGAGGCTACGCATGTGCCTTTTAACGGCTCGCCTCCCGCAGCTCTGTCAGTCGCTCAGGGAGAAACCCAGGCCTTGATGACCGTAGAGCCCGCTTTGCTGGCTTTGGTGCAAGGCGGGCGACTCAAGTTGCTGGCTGTGACCAGCCCGCAGCGACTGGCAGCGCGACCTGATTTGCCCACCGTGGCAGAGGCCGGCTTTCCGGGATTTGACGCCCTGGCCTGGAACGGCTTGTTTGCACCCGCCGGCACCAGCGCAGATATCGTCAAGCGCATCAACGCTGACGTCAACGCTGCCATGGCCGAGCCGGCTTTCCGCCAGAACATGGCCAAACAAGGCCTGATTCTGGGTGGCGGCTCGCCCGAGCTGTTTAAATCTTTCATCGACAGCGAGTCGCGTAAATGGGGCGGCATCATCACCAAGGCCGGTATCAAGCTGGACTGAGCCGGGCCACTGCCCCAACTGGCCCGCTGTTCTGGCCTTGGTTAACCGATGATTTACCTGCACAAGTTGTTGCCCATTGTGCTGTCGCCAATCGGCCTGATTCTTGGCTTGATGTTGTGGGCAGCGTTCAAGCGCTCCCGCGCGGCCGCCCTGCTGGCCATCGTACTTTTGTACGGGCTCAGCATGCCGGTGGTGTCTGACCGGATTTTCAGGACTTTGGAGCAGCATCAGCTGCCGCTGGCCGCCGAGTCTCTGGCGCCAGGCCAAGCTATCGTGGTGCTCAGTGGCATGTTGAGTCATATACAGGCTGAGCAAGGCGTAGTTCCGCAATTCGGATCGTCGTCCAGCCGGTTTTGGGGTGGCATCGAGCTCTTTCGCGCCGGCAAGGCCCCGCAACTGGTGTTCACCGGCGGCTTGATGCCCTGGCAAGGCGAACAAGAACCCGAGGGACAAGTGCTCAGACGCAAAGCCCTTGAGCTGGGCCTGCCCGCTGGCACCCTGCGGGTGAGCGGGCCGGCGCAAAACACTGCGCAAGAAGCCACTGCAGTCCAACAGGCTCTTGGCCCTCAAGTGAAACGGATTATTTTGGTGACATCCGCCTTTCACATGCCACGCGCCAAAAAATTGTTCGAGCAAGCCGGCTTTGTGGTGACAGCCTACCCGGTCGATTTTGGCGTTGAAGCCCGGCAGACAACTCCTATGGATTTTCTTCCCAGTGCCAGGGCATTCAAAAACGCAGACACAGCCGTGCGCGAATTTTTGGGGCGCGGCTATTACGCACTGTTTTAAGACCGGTCACGTGCTCCCGGTCAAAGCCACTGAATTCATTCAGTGGCTTTTGACTTTGAATTACCGACCCGAACCTTTGCCACCGCCTGAGGAGTTTGTTGACCCGCCTTGGCCAGTACCAACACCTGAGTTAGCGCCGCCAGCAGCCCCTGCGCTTGACCTTGGGCCTGAACCGGCAGATGGGGGTGTGTGTTGCAATGTGATGCCTTTTTCTGTAGCGCGCAGGTTCATCTTATTGATTTGATCTACGCGCAAAGCTTCACGCTCTTTGTCGGTTTTAAGCGATCTCATTTTTGTTTGAAATTCCACACGCTCGGCGTCGGTCATCAATTGAGAGCCGTAAATTTGCGCCTGAGTTTGCGTTGGAGTTTGTGCCTGGAGGCCGCCGCTCCAAAAGCCCGAGATGGCAGCCACAGCCGCCAGTAAAGTGAATGTGGGAACAGACGTCATTTGCGATTTCATTGTTAAATCCAGGTGATATTTTTGAGCACCTCCTCAAAGATGATTCTTTGCAGGCTATGGTGAACCTCAAGTTGTGAGAGATCAGCATTCATCATCAACATCAAGGCTGTTCTCATGCTAAGCCTCTGATCGAGCAGCACATTGATCTATGTCATTGGATTGAACTCGTTCGCCCGGGTATGGACAATCAGGAAAAAGCCCCTGCGAGTCACTAGGACCAGGGGCTTCTTCAGATGGAGTTGGTGCCGGAGAGATGAATCGAACACCCGACCTTCTCATTACGAATGAGCTGCTCTACCGACTGAGCTACACCGGCGATAGGAAAACGGTACTTGCGATCCGGAAATGATGTGATCTTACACACTCATTGGAGTACAAACTGTGGAAGTGACCCCAGTAAAGTTTGAGTATTTGTTCTGCCTTTAACTTGGTGTCCGCCATACCGCCAGAAGCCCAATACCTATAGTCTCTTAATCTTCCAGACCAAAGAGTCGAATCGCATTTTGAAATGCAATCTTTTTTAGTGTCTCTACTTTTAGATGGGGCAGTAGACTTACGCGTAACTCAAGAACCAGTTCATCATATTTTGGGGCTAAGCCGCAGCATGGATCTGTTCCCAGCATGAATCTGTCTGGGAACTCTTCAATCAACTCCAGCCAGGCAAGCCTAGGTCCAGAGCTGGTAAAAATCCGCATATTCCTATGAACGGGTCCACCTGCCGAAAGATCACAAATTAAATTTGAATGATCTTTAAAGAGTTTTCTGATATCACTTGGACTCGTAAAAGGAATGCAGTGAGAAAAAATCGTAGTAGCTTTAGGAAAGTCACGAGCAACTTTTTTTATCTCATCAAAGTTTTGCGTTCCTTCTGAATGTATCTGAACAAAAGCGTCGTGACGATTGGCTACCTCATACATTTTCTGAACTGAAGGAGTGTCAAATGATGTGTGTATTTGGAACCCTGAGTTGACTCCACTTTTTACGTTGTTCAGATGGATTTCTCCAAAAATGCGTACAGTTCTTTCAGAGAATAGTTTTTCTGCACTTTCAAAGAGATTGACAAAGCGAGGGTCGGTCATGTCATGCAGGCCCTTTTCACCCTTCTCCATTAGTACTGCCTGATATTCGGCCTGACCAAGCGCAGCTATGTAACGCTTTCCGAGGGCGGCCTTTACGCGAACCGGTCCATCAGGGCGGATGCCGCCCACACCGCCACCCCAAGCTATTCCACTCTTATTCATCTTTTCAAGCAATGCCTGGGTTGACTCTCCAGACAAGTGCATGTGCACATCTGCAATTTTGATGTCTTTCGCTAAAGCAATACTTTCTGAAGTTGTGACTCCGTACGCAGGTGATAGGCTGGCAATAGCGTAAAAAGCTAATGCGATATAAAAATTTTTCATGTTCAATCTTTTCTTGATGGTGGAATTCTGAAGCTTCACAGGATTTTCTCGTGCTGAATTTGACGCTGATTCTCTCGCTTGCAGCGGCTGATTTGTATTTCATATAGCGCTTGGGCATGCGCTCTTGATGAGCCTCAGCCACAGTCTGCGGTGACTGTACTTCCTGCGCATGCCCTTAAAGTATTTTTTCCAGCTAAAGCTTAGCCGTTCTATGTTGCCGGTCAGTGGAAATTAGGTTGTCAGCTTTCACACCCGGCAAAAATTCGACCCCAGTTCTTTTCACCAGTTCCCCGTAACTGATAGGCGCAGCGGCCGGGCTTGTATTGGTGTTTTCTTGCCAGAAGGCCCAGGCCTGGTTTTTATCTTCGTCATAGACCAGCTTAAAAAGGTATTTGGGCACGCGCACTTGCCCAGGCCCGATGGCTGGACTCAATGCAATGCTGGGCAGATAAGCCGGGCCGGTGATGACGTAAACATCGCCCGATGCGCGGGAAGCGTATTTGCGGGTTGCGGCCTCCACTGTTTTGGCCCACACGCCCCTGTTGTGCTCGGGGGCTTGCGGCACCATGTTGGCCAAAGAAAAACTTTGGGCCATGGCGCGGGGCGTCGGCATGTCGGCCGCTGGCGCCATGTGGCCGCGGTCAAAACCGCTGCCTTTGTAGTCCTCCAGCGTGGCGCGCTCGGCAGAGCGCAGCCGGGCATCGGCAAAAAATTTGTCGACTCTTTTCTCACCGGCATCAGCCACAGCGGCCCGGTTCAGGCGTTGCGCCACAAACACCGGTGTTTTGCTCTCACCAGAATGCAAAATGGCAAAGGCGTCGTAGCAAAGTGCCCGGTGCGTAGGCTTTTGGGGGACAAATGGCGGCTTGCCTTTGGCAAAAAATTGCGGGCAAGCGGCAAAGTCATCGGCTGCCTGACTCTGGCTTACAGCGCTGATCAAGATCAGCGCGGCTGACAGGCCCAAGCTGAAGCTTTTGGTTAAAAAATTCATGCAGGGTTGGTCTGCCGGCCAAAACACAAGCCGATGGTCTTGAGCAGGGCGGCTAAATTCGTTTCAAACGCAAATACAAATAATTTGCGCTAGCTTAAATGCTTTAAACGAATCTAGGGGTGACTATTGCGTTAAAACGCAAATCAGACCCGGGTCAGAAGGCGCGCTGGTAGCGCTTTGGGATTAAGCTGCCGGAACCTGGCGCAGCTTGAGAAGGCAAAAAGCCTGGGTCAGGGTTTGCTGGCCAATGTCGTGCTGATGGGAACGGACGCGCCATTGAGCACCGAGCCGGTTAAAAGCCCCAGACCGGTATCTACGGCGATGCTTTGGGTCATCTTTTCGTTGGTCACGGGCTGGCCACCGCAATTGGACTTGATCTCGTTGGCTGATAGGTGGTCTGCCGAGTTCAAGCCGACGTTCGCAAACAGCACGGGGATCGCCATGACGGGGCCCGCAATCAACATGAGCGAAGAACTGGCCACTAATTTGATATTTTTCAAATTGTCATGAATTCCAGCGTTTTGGCGCGAATTCTGGCAGCCGGCGGTGGCGAACGCATCACTTTCGTGGTCCAGCTCAGTGACGGCCTTCGACGAATAACTCATGCAGCCTGGCAAGGCCAGAACACACATCGCAAGCAAAAGCGGTCGTATGAAGTTCATTGGGTTTGAAACACTGAGGCCAAGCCGTTTTGGCGTACAAAGATTTGGCTGAACCATAACGGATTCGTGCCCAAAGTGCAAATAACTTTAAATTCTTTTGCTACTTTAGATTGATAAAAATCATGCTGTTGGAATGCCGCGACAGGGGTGCAGAGGCTTCAAAAGGGCTTTAAGCCTGCTGAAAGCGCAGGTTTTGGGGTAGACGCCTTGGGCTGAAACCCCTAAGATCGTCATCCCTTTGACAGGAATCGCATGCAACTAATGTGGCTGTCTGGCCCCACAAGCCAGGTTAAAAAAATCTCCATCACAGCGCGCAATATTTTGCTTGCGGCTTTGGGCTTGGCTGCGGGTTTGCTGCTCTTGGGATTTGTGCTCAATTGGGTGGGGCTTCGCATTGCTGTCGAATACAACCCTGACCTGGCGCGCAAACTCGGTGGGGTGACCACTGAGCTGGAGCAAAAGCGCATGGAGGCGGTTTACCGCGAGCGCCTGGACCAGCTCAAGGGCGTGCTCGATCAAAACGTTCAAGATGTTAAAAAACTCGAGTCCATGAAGAACCGCTTCATGGAGCTGGCGACCCCCGCTGCTCTTAAAAGCAGCCTGAACATCAAAGACGAATCCAAAGGCGGCCCCTTTGTTTCACCGACCTTGATGTCGATCTTCAAAACCGGGTTTTTTCGCCAGCCCCTGGATACAGAATTCGAGCAGGCTGCGCAGCACGCCCATGGCTTGCGCGAGTCTTTGGCCTCCTACGATCAGAAGTGGAAGGCCAACCTCGAATGGCTGCAAGCCTTGCCGATTGGCATGCCCATCAGCAGTGAATACCGGTTTACCAGCGGTTTTGGCGTGCGCAATGACCCGTTCACAGGCGCTTTGGCCATGCACGAGGGTATCGATTTCGCCGCCGAAACCGGCACCAAAGTTGTGGCTTCAGGACCTGGCGTCGTTGTGCGGTCCGAGTGGGATCCAGGCTATGGCAATGTTGTCGAAATCCGGCATGCTGAAGACTTCATCACACGCTATGCCCATTTGCACAAACGCAGCGTTGTTCCGAATATGCAGGTCAGCGCGGCATCGGTGATCGGCGAGGTGGGCAGCACCGGCCGATCCACAGGGCCGCACCTGCATTACGAAATCTTTCACAAGGGCAGGGCGATCAACCCCTTGACTGTTTTGCCTGTTAAGGCCCCTTGAGATTTTTAAGAAAAATATGGCCATGTTTGAAAAAATAAAAAACAAAGCTTTTGCAGACACGCAAGAAAGATTTGACACCTTGGTCGGACGCACCACCACCATCTATGGGCGTCTGGTTCTCTTGGACAGCGTGCGCATTGACGGCAAGGTGCTGGGCAACATAGAAACGGCCCCCGGTAACAAGATCTCCGTGGCCATTGGCCCGACCGGGGAAGTGACGGGCGACATCACGGCGCACCGCGTGTTGGTCGCGGGCAAGGTCGACGGCAACATTTACGCCGCTGAGCGCGTTGAGTTTCACAAAGACTCGCTCGTCAACGGCGATATTTCCTACGGCTCGATTTCTGTCGAGCACGGTGCCCGCCTGCTGGGCATGATCGTGCAAAACAAGTCGGCGGCTCAGTCTGCCAACCGCGCACTGGCTGCCATTCAAAACGCTCAAACCAAGAGCTAAACTGCCCGGGTTCGGCCTTGCCCGCTAAATCGGAGCCTGTGCCAGAATGCAAATAGCCTGGTGCTCTTTTTTGAGCGCTTTCATGAAATTGCAGGTACCCACCCCATGAGCAACACCCTCCCGCCTTTGCCTGCCCGGCCCTACAGGCGGATTGCGACTGAAGAAGCGTTTTCGCCGCCGGAGATGCTGGAGATTTACAAGCGTATCCTGGCCAAAGACGACGTGGATGTCGGCTTCAAGCACCTGATGGGCTTTTACATGAGCAGCCCCAGTGAGCGGGCGCAGCACATCATGCGCTGCCTGACCGATCTCGATGCTTTGCGACTGCAGCACATGGACGAATCTGGCGTTGATATGCAGGTGATCGGTCTGACTTCGCCTGGCGTGCAAATCATGGACAAAGACACCGCAGTGGCTTTTGCCCCGGTGGCCAATGACATCCTGGCCGCTGCCACGCGCCGTCACCCCGACCGCCTCGTCGGCATGATTTCCGTTGCTCCCCAGGACCCTGCGGCGGCGGCTAAGGAAATCCAGCGCGGCGTGAATCAGTTGGGCATGCATTCGGTGGTGATCAACTCTCATACTCAGGGAGAGTATTTGTCAGACACCAAGTTCTGGCCTATCTTTGAAGCTGCCGAGGCGATGGATACGCCCATTTACCTGCATCCGAACGCTATGCCGGCCAGCATGATCCAGCATTTCATTGAGGCCGGCCTGGACGGCGCCATTTACGGGTTTGGCGTGGAGACGGGGCTGCATGCTTTGCGTCTGATCACTTCGGGCGTATTTGACCGCTTCCCCAAATTGCAGGTGATTCTGGGCCACATGGGAGAGGCCTTACCGTTTTGGGCCTACCGCCTGGACTACATGCACGCAGCCACTGTCAAGTCGCAGCGCTACCCCAGTGTGCAGCCGCTCAAGCGCAAACCCAGTGACTACTTGCGCGAGAATTTTCACATCACCAACAGCGGCGTGGCGTGGGGTGCAGCCCTCAAGTTCACCCAGGACTTCATGGGGCCGGACCGCGTGTTGTACGCCATGGACTACCCCTACCAATATGCGCCGCATGAAGTGGCTTTGCTCGAAAACCTCGACATGGCGCCGCAGGTGCGCAAGGCCTTCTTCCAGGACAATGCCGAGCGACTGTTCAAAATTCCGCCGGCCAGCCGAGCGGTTCGACTTTAAAAATGACTGGAGACAACACAATGAAACTTTTGAAGCGCTCTCATTTGGCAGCCTTGGCTGCAGCCCTGATGGGCACGCTCAGCCTGGGGGTTTGGGCTCAGAGCGGCTTTCCCAGCCAGCCCATCAAAATCATCGTGCCATTCACGCCCGGCACAGGCATGGACACCATTGCCCGCGTGGTCGCGCCGCGCCTGAGTGAGCGCCTGGGGCAGTCTGTGGTGGTGCAAAACCAGCCCGGCGCCAGCGGCAATATCGGTGCCGATGCCGTAGCCAAATCAACACCTGACGGTTACACAGTGTTGATGGGTGCCAACACCATGTTGATGGCCTCGCAGATGTACAAGAATGTGAGCTTTGACCCGGTCAAAGATTTTTCGTCCGTCACTATGGCCGCCTATGGCTCCTTGATGCTGGTGGCCAATCCAAAAACCGGTATCAAGTCTTTGCCTGAGTTGATCACGATGGCCAAAGCGCGGCCGGGCAGCATCAGTTTCGGCTCACCCGGCGTGGGAACGCCGCACCACATGGCCATGGAGTTGTTCAAGTTGGAGTCCAATACGTTCATGCTGCATGTGCCTTACCGGGGTTCTGCCGGCTACACGCAAGACCTGCTGTCGGGCGAGCTCAATGTCGGCTTTTTGCCTGTGCACATTGCCCAGGGTTTTGTCAAAAGCGGCAGACTCACCGCGCTGGCACTGGGCAGCCCCAAACGTCATCCGGTGGCGCCTGAGGTGCCTACTTTTGAAGAAGTGGGCGTCAAGAAAATTGACGTGGACCTTTGGTACGCTTTTTTTGTCCCCAGCAAAACGCCCGCTAATGTGGTCACCCGCCTGAATACGGAGATCGCGGCCATCCTGCGGCAAAACGAGGTCAAAGAAATTCTGGGGAAGGCCGGTATGGACGCTTCTGCTTCCAGCCCGGCTGATCTGACAGCCATCGTTGTCAAAGACTACCCCCGCTGGGGTAACGTCATCAGTACCAAGAAAATTTCGGCGGAGTGATGTGCGAAGGCGGCAGCCTCAAGGCTGCTGCTTAGTCTGACCCCTGGCCGTGGCCAGCACAGCTTGAACATGCTGCTCAGTGAGCCGGTGTTCATGTCCGACCCAGGCAATGAATTGATCGGGCCGCACCAGCACCCAGCGTGCCTGGTAGCGGTCTGCCTCAGACCCCTTGCTTTCCTGACGCACTGTCAATGGCAGGCCCTGGCTGCGGGCTGCATTCACGACCACCTGCACTTCGTCGGCACTGGCATCAAAAGCCAGCAAGGTGAATTGCTCGCCCAAAATTTCAAAAACGTTATCCCCTGAAGCCAGCGTCGCAGGCGCCAGGTGATGTCCTGCGCGCGCTTCAAAGCGGTGTGAACCCCTGGCGCTGCAAGCGCCTTGCCCGGGCTGGCCTTGAGCCACCACGGGCGAGCCCTCGTAGTGGGGCTCAAAAGCGTGTACCTCACCGATAGCGCCCTGCGAGCGCTCCTGCCAGGCTTTCTCAAAGCCGGTGCGGTCACGATCCGGGTCGAAGGTGTCCAGAAAGTCTTTGTCGGTTTCTATCGATTTGGCAATGAAGTCGCGCATGGTCGATGCAAAGACCGGCCGGCGTTCCGCGTCATATGAGTCCAGTAAAGCATCGCCGCCCCAACCTTGAAGAACCGCCGCGAGTTTCCAGCCCAGGTTGCGCGCATCTTCCAGACCGGAATTAACGCCATAGCCGCCGTAGGGCGGGTGGCTGTGCGCTGCATCGCCGGCAACAAACAGGCGACCTGCGCGGTAAGTGTCGGCGATGGCAAAGCGCAAATCCCAAAAACCGATGTGTTCCATTTCAATTTCAAATTCAGCACCAACCGCCTGGTGCAAATAAGACTTGAAATCAAAGTTGTCAGCGCTTGTACCGGCAGGCACCGGTGCGTGAAAAAACCAGGTGTTGCCAAGATCAACACGACCGAAAAACTTCCAGTAACCGCCCAGGCCGGGCTGCAGCACGTTGTAAAAAGATTTGCCGGGATAGCATTCCAGCAGCGTGTGCAACTCATGCGAGCGAAACACCAGCAGAACCATCAAGCGGTCATGGTCGGTCAATGTTTGCGTGATGCCGGCTTGTTCGCGCACTTTGGAGCGACTGCCATCACAACCTACCGCAAAGGCGGCCCTGAGCGTGCGTCGCTGCTGGCCCTTGCGCTCGGACACCGTGACGCTGACGCCGTCATCGTCTTGCGCGACGGCCTCTGCATCCCAGCCGAACAGCGTCTGCACCGATGGCAACTGGGCCACGCGTTGACGCAGCACATTTTCAGTTGCGTACTGCGGCAAGCGTTCGTTGGCGCAAAAATAATAGGGCTTGACCAACTCGCGTTGCAGCCAGTTGTAGGAATATTTTCCTAAGAGCGTGCCATACGTGGTCAGGCCGCCAATGCCGTATTCGGGTGGAATCGTGCGCGCACTGCGCAGCTCTTTTTCAGCACCCCAGAAATGCAGGTGCTCCATCGTGCGCTGTGTCAGGTTTTGGCCCTTGGGAATCGGCTGGGGTTGCAGATAGCGCTCGGACAAAATGCAGCGGATACCGCGCTGGCCCAACCCAATGCCCAATCCCAGCCCCACAGGCCCCCCGCCGACGATCAGGACATCGGCATCCATGCTACTGGGCAGTGTGGTAACGGGTGATGCGCTCAACTTCGTTTTTGGAGCCCAGCACCACACTCACGCGCTCGTGCAATTTGCCCGGTTCAATGTCCAGAATGCGCTGGCGGGTGTTGGTGGCAGCGCCACCGGCTTGCTCAATCAGCCAGCTCATGGGGTTGGCTTCGTAGAGCAAACGCAGCTTGCCCGGCTTGTCGGGTTCACGCCGGTCCCAGGGGTACATAAAGACGCCGCCGCGCGACAGGATGCGGTGCACGTCGGCCACCATGGCGGCGACCCAGCGCATGTTGAAGTCTTTGCCGCGCGGACCCTCCTTGCCTTGCAGACACTCGTCGATGTAGCGCTTGACCGGCGCATCCCAGTGCCGCATGTTGCTCATGTTGATCGCGAACTCCTGCGTGTCGCGTGGGATCTGCACGTTTTCTTCGATCAGCATGAAGGAGCCCTGCTCACGGTCCAGCGTGAACATGGCCACGCCATCGCCCACCGTCAGCACCAGCGTGGTTTGCGGCCCGTAGATGCAGTAACCGGCAGCCACTTGCTGCTTGCCGGCTTGCAAAAAGTCTTTTTCTTCGACTTCGGCGCTGGCCTCGGGTTTTTTCAGCACGCTGAAAATAGTGCCGATGCCGCCGTTGATATCGATATTGCTAGAGCCGTCGAGCGGGTCAAACAGCAACAGGTATTCACCTTGCGGATAGCGGTTGGGCACCACGTAGATGCTGTCCATTTCTTCAGACGCCATGGCCGCCAGGTGGCCGCCCCATTCGTTGGCTTCAATGAGCACTTCGTTGGCGATGATGTCCAGCTTTTTTTGCACCTCGCCCTGCACGTTCTCACTGTGTGCCGTGCCGAGTACGCCGCCCAGTGCGCCCTTGTTGACAGCCTGGCTGATGCCTTTGCAGGCGCGCGCAACCACTTCCAGCAGCAGCCGCAACTGCGAAGGAATGTGGCCTTCTGAGCGTTGCTGCTCGACCAGGTAGCGGGTCAGTGAAATTTTGGAGGACATACAGACCTTTTTTAGGCGGTGGGGGCTTGGCTCAAGCGACCCTTCGACAGGCTCAGGGCGAACGGGTGGGGGTGGCTCAGGGTGAGCGGGTGGGGGTGCATGTCAGTCGGCCAATGCGCGTGAGACGACTTCTCGCACGTCATTGCTCAAATCTGCCTTGGCCGCAACGCGGGCAATCGCTTCGCGTGCAGCACTGCGGTAGGGCTCGGCCAGCTTGCTCCAGCGGTCCAGGGCACGCGCCAGCCGGGCGGCCACTTGCGGGTTGATGGCGTCGAGCTCGACCACGCGGTCGGCCCAGAATACATAGCCTGCGGCATCGGTTCGGTGAAAGGCGCCGGGGTTGCCCTGACAGAAAACGCTGATCACACTGCGCGCGCGGTTCGGATTGCGCAGGCTGAAGTCGGCGTGCTTCATGAGCTGGCGCACGGCCGGCAAAACGTTGCCCGCGCGGTCAATCGCAGCCGCCTGCAGGCTGAACCACTTGTCGATGACCAGGGCTTCGTCTTTGAACAGGCTGTGAAAACGCGCAAGTGCTGTAGCGGCCAGCGGGTGGCCACTGCTCACAAGCGCACTCAGGGCATTGAAGCGGTCGGTCATGTTGCCGGCCTTGTCAAAAATCTGCAAGCTGCGTTCGGGCCAGCTGTTGTCGCCACTGGCGAGCGCTGCCAGGCACAGCTGGCCCAGGGACATGCCGGCCAGCGCCCGGCGGCCGGCTGAGCGCGGGTCGGGGGAATAAGTGCCGTTGTCATGGCATTGCGCATAAGTTTGAGCCCAATCGGGCGCCAAGGCCAAGGCCAGTTGCAGGCGCATCGCTTCACGCACCGCATGTATGCGCTGCGGATCCACCACTTCCAGTTGCTCGGCCAGGTAAATCTCTGAGGGCAGCGTCAGTACCAGTTCTTTGAAGGCGGCATCAAGTTGCGGGTGGCAAAGCACGGC
>JAIPDA010000164.1 GCA_021737905.1 Rhodoferax sp. | reverse complement strand
CCTCGCGAAAGCGGGGATCCATCCCCTGTGCCGTCATCCTCGCGAATGCGGGGATCCATCTTTTTGGGTTCAGCCTGCGATGGCCCTGCCGTTTTGCGGTTGCACCGGCCTGGCGTTTTTCTTGAACGGGAAAGCCTCAACCTGTTCTCTGGAGATATTCACCTGAGACTTCAAAATAAAAAACCGCACGCCTTCGGTACAGGGCGGAGTGGTCAAAGAGCCTTCGTAACTGTAGAACTCGTACTCGCGCGGCAGCAGATTGCCCGGGTTGAAGTTCACGCCTTCGGGTGAGACTTCAGGGCCTTCTTTGGCCGGTGCATGGGTCCAAAGCGTTTTGATGCCGGGGTTTTCATTACCCTCTTTGAGCAACACACCCAGCACGGCCAGACGGCCTTCGCTGTTTTTGTGGACAAAGTGAGCCACCATGGCCGAGGGTTTACCGTTGAGCTGTTCTTCGCTGGGGCGGTGAAAGTGGAACTGCACCAACTCAAAGGGCTGGCTGTCTATGCGCAGCTTGCTGCCTGGCGGCACGTTGACCTGGATGGTGTGGCCGTTGTTGATGATTTTCAGCGGCCCGCTCTTGTAGTCAGGCGACACATTGAACAAGGCTTTTTCAAACGGGCCTTGGATGTTCAGTGGTGCCTGCGCCTTGCCCCGGGCGCAGGTCGGAAAGTCATTGCCCCAGGACTCGGGCCCCATGGCGCCTTCGTAACCCCAGTTCACTGCATGCTTTTCATCACCTGCTTTGCTGCTGTGCGCGCCCGATTTAGCGGCCGGCCCTTTGTCAGACGGCTGGCCCGAACCTTCACATTCCGACATGACGTTGACTTTTTCGCCCGCTGCGGCAAGCGCATTCTGGGCGGCGCAAATCACTTGCTTGCGGCCAGACCAGTCAGCGCTTTCCAGGGCCTTTTTAAAGGCCTCGACGGTGGCCGGGTCCTTGCTGCCTTTGGTGAGCAAACGAATTGCACCCAGACCCACCTGGCGATCGGGGGAGAGTGATTTTTCTTTCTTGTAGGCAGCTTCCAGGTCTTTGAGTGTTTCGCCGCTAGACATGGCGGTGCGAACGGCATCGAGCTCCAGCGACTTGGTTTTAAGCGGTTCGACTTGCTTGGCAGTCTCAGCCAAAGCTGCCGCTAAAGCCTCTTCAGCGGCTTTGAGCTTTTTGCCGGATTCCTCAACCTGGGTTGTCAGCTCGGCGACCTGCCCCCCATTGGCCGTGTTGCTCTTCCAATTGGTCCAGCCAAAAAAAGCCGCAGCGCCCAGCGCCAATACGAGCAACACCTCAACCAGAATTCTTTTCATCGGTCAGTCCTGCAAAGCCAGCCCGAAAAGCTGCCCGCTGTTGATGGTTTCGTCCGCCCCGCACCCGTGCGCACACGTCAATAAGAGGCTATCAGCTAAGAAATCGGCCGCAACACAGCAAACTTGAGGCCGGCAAAGGCTCTGAAAGCCTGCTGGTGCAGCAGTTTTCCGAATTGATGTTGATTAAATCGAATTAATCAATCCCCTACTTTTCCAAACAAAATTCATGTTTTGCAACATTATCCAATGCTTGAGGCCAGCAAAGTCGGCCCAGGGCCCTCAGGTCAGGTCCGGCCCTACCCAGCCCGCCTGCAGCCAGTGCCAGTAACGCGGCTTGAAGGCCCAAGCCATGTTCTGCAAAGGGGTAGATGGTGGAAACACGGCGTCGGTCAGGTGGTCTAACCACTGGCCGTGCGGGCGGGCAGCTGCCAGCCAGGCGGTGTCAGGCTGCGTGTCGCCCGCTGGTGGCCGGCTCTCAGCAGCTATCGCCTCGCATGCAAGCGGAAAGTCCTGGCCGGGCGCCAGCCCTTGGGCGGGGCCTGAGAGCAGGTCATGCACACTGCCCCACTCACGTCCCTGCAAGTGGCGCTTGATTTGCCTTAAATGTTGTGCGGCAAACAGCTGCGGGTCCTGCCCCTTGGGCGCATGAAAGCGCAGTTGCCCCAGCACATTGTCAAAAAACACACAGGCCTGAGGATAGGCCTGCAAAAGTCGGGGCAGCTCGGTCAGGGCGTTCGCGCTTTGGTATTGCCAGCGCACGCCCCCGGCCTTCAGGGCTGCGCCGTGACGCCGGGCAAACAGCCTGTGCGCCAGCGGGTCCAGATCAATCGCGTGAATATAGTCAAAGCGCAGCAGCCAGGCCGAAGGCAGCATCCAGCCGGCACTGGGCCCTAGCAAAATCAGCTGTTTCGACTTGGGCTGCAACTGTGCCAGCCAAGCGGCCAATTGCCCGCAGGTAGGCGACCACAAGGCCTTTGAGCGCCAGGCCCGAAAGTGCCATGGCAAGCCGCCCGAGGGGTTCATCTCAACGCGACTGAAAATTGAACTGCAGCACGCCTAAATCGTCCATTTGCCGCTGTTCGCGGCGCTTGGTATGGGCATTGAAAGCCAGCAAGTCCTGGTCCACCAATGACTGCATTTTCAGGCGCTCGCGCTCGGCTTCGTTCAAGCGCACACGGCATTGCGTCAAGGCCGCTTCGGTTTGCGCCAGGTCTTGCTGCACACGCTCCATCAGCGTGAGCAGCTGAGAGCTGAACTGCCGCTGGTTCATGGTTTCCTGCATACCGCCGCTGGCGTCCGAGCTGACGGCTGGCTTTTGGTAGTCCTCGTACAGCTTTTGCAGCCGCTCACGGCTGGCCTGCAAAGACAGCAAACGTGCCCTGCCCTGCGCCATTTCAGCCTGAACCAGGCTGACCTGGTCTTGCGCTTTCTGGGCCAGAACAGTCCAACAAGCTCTGGGTGCATTCATGGTTTTGCTCCGATCAAGAGGTCAAAAGGTCAATAGGTAAAAAGGCAATAAACAAGTCGCATCATTCGGTCAAAAGGCGACGCAAGCTCTCGCGGGTGCTCACCTCAACTTCGCCAATGTGCATGTCCTGCCTTAAAAATGTTTCCATGGCGGCGCGCAAGCGAATGGCTTCGTCCACCTCGGGGTTGGAGCCGGCCTCGTAAGCGCCCACCTGAATCAAGTCCACGTTTTGCTGGTACAGCGACCACAGCCTTCTGAAGCGGTTGGCCAGCTTCATGTCTTCCGGGCTGAGCAAGGTTTGCGACAAACGGGAAATAGAACCGGTCAAGTCAATCGCCGGGTAGTGCGCCGCATCGGCCAGTTTGCGGGACAGCATCACCTGCCCGTCCAGCGAAGCGCGGGCAATGTCCACAATCGGGTCGTTGGCGTCGTCGCCCTCGGCCAGCACGGTGTAAATGGCCGTGATGGAGCCGTGGCCGTTGCGCCCTACACCGGCGCGTTCAATCAAATTAGGCAGCAGCGCAAACACCGACGGCGGGTAGCCCTTGGCCGTAGGCGGCTCACCAATGGCCAGGCCGATCTCGCGCTGGGCATGGGCCACGCGGGTCAGGCTGTCCACCAGCATCAAGACATCTTTGCCCTGATCGCGAAAGTACTCTGCAATCAGGTGCGTCATGTGGGCGGCTTTGAGGCGCAGCACCGGTGACACGTTGGCGGGTGCCGCCACCACCACCGACTTGGCCAGGCCTTCTTCGCCCAGCGACTCGCGGATGAAAGCCTGCACTTCGCGGCCACGCTCGCCCACCAGGCCGATCACCACCACGTCAGCCTTGGTGAAGCGGGTCAACATGCCCAAGAGCACGCTTTTACCCACGCCGGAGCCGGCCACCAAACCAATGCGCTGACCCCGGCCCAGTGTGAGCAAGCCGTTGATGGCTTTGACGCCCACATCCAGCACGCGGTCAATCGGTCCGCGCTCCATGGGGTTGATAGGCAGGCCGTGCAGGCTCAGGCGCGTGGCGCCTTGAGGTTTGGGTTTGCCGTCCAGCGGGTCACCCCGGCCGTCAATCACGCGACCCAGCAGCTCAGGCCCCAAGGTGGCAAAGCCGGTGTCGGGCAGTGCCCGCACCAGTGAGCCCGGGCCTATGCCGGTGGGTTCTGTAAAGGGCATGAGGTAAAGGGTTTTGTCGCTAAAACCCACAATCTCGGCTTCGATGCGCTGACCGCCCTCGCCTATAACTTCACAACAGGTGCCAATGGGCGCCATGATGCCGCGCGCCTCAAGCCGCATACCCACCAGCCGCACCAGCGTGCCGGAGCGCTCCGGTCGTGGCCCGCGAATCTGCGCCATGTTGCGCTGCACTTCCTGTGCAAAATCAGACATCACGCTTGTCCGCATCAGGGTTTAAATCATCGAATGGACCGGCATCCAGCTCAGAATCCGGCGCCGGGTTCTTCCAGTCGGCTTGTGCGTCCTGCCCTTCCAGGTTGAGGTCGGGCAAATCCATGGCGGAGAGGTCCAGCCCGTCAAAAGTCTCAGGCGGCTCTGACCCGGCGGCACTTGACGCCAGCTCATCGGCAAAGCCATCAGCAGCGATATCGTCAATGTCTTGCAGGTCTTGCGGCATCGGTGCGGCAAATGAACGTGTCGGTGCAGGTGCGGGTGACATGCGCGGCTGCGCGTCCACCACCTCGCGCTCACCGGACATGCGTGCAGCCATGCGAGAAGGCTGAAAGGCCGACTGGGCCATGCCGCGCGTGCTGTCCAACAACAAACCGCGGGCCAGCACTTCCAGCCGGTGTTCAATCAGGTCGCTGACCACGGCATCGCTGGCGCTGGCGCGTACGCTGCCGGGCAACAGGTCCTCACTGGCCTGCAAATGCCAGGGCCATTGCGGGGCAGTTGGTTTGGCGGGTGCGCCTTCAGGCTTGGTCGATGTGTTGTTGTCGCTGGCGTTTCCGGCGTTACCGGCGCTCACATTGTTGGCCGCAGGGCTTGCAACCGGCATGGCTTGCAGCACAGCCAGATCGGCCGCATTGAGCTCAACGGTGATGGGCACCAGCCGCTGCGGCGCCAGCTCATCCACACAGCGGCGCACCAGCCGTTCAATGGCTTGCGGGGACACAGTCAACTCAGCCAGCACCAATTGCTCAGCCAAATGCAGCGCCAGGCGTTTGATGGGTTCGTAGAGTTTGTCCGGCGTGTCAATGACGCGGCGCACCGCAGCGTCCAGCTCGACCATGATGGATTCACTGGTCAAGCGGGTGTTATTCTTTTCGGCATTCCATTCTTCGCGCACCTGGCGACGGCCCTCCTCCAGGCCTTTGTCGTAAGCAGCCTGGCGTTCGCTCTCCAGGGCTTCTTCAGTCAGTGCCAATGTGGCGGCTGCAGCCTCTTCTGCCGAAATTTCAGCGTCGGCCAATAGATCCTCATCCCCCAGTGCATCGCGGCCTTGGGCATCCAAGTCGCCCCCCTGGCCGGGTGGCGACCAGGTTTTAGTCACGTGGGTGGCAAATGACTGCTTGGGCGCGTCCGACTAGGACTTGCGCACAAAG
>JAIPDA010000163.1 GCA_021737905.1 Rhodoferax sp. | reverse complement strand
CCCTCACCTTCATCCTTGGCCGGGCCGGCACTGCCTATCCAATACATGGTTTCGCCGCGCGGGCTGGTCTGGGTGATGACGCGTTCAGCGGCGTGCCGGCGCCCCAGACGTGCGACTTTCACGCCCTTGATCTGCTCATCCGGCAGGTTTGGAATATTCACATTGAGCAACCAAGGTGCTTGAGCGGGCCTTTGCCCCTCATGCAGCAACTCCATCGAGGCCGCCAGTTGCATCACCAGCTCACGAGCACGACGGGCTGCCACCTCAATGTGCGCCCAGCCTTTTTCGGTTTGCGAAAAAGCCAAAGCGGGGATGCCGAAGAGATAACCCTCCATGGCCGCACCCACCGTGCCGGAGTAAATCGTGTCGTCACCCATGTTGGCGCCGTTGTTGATACCCGAAACCACCAGGTCAGGCCGGTAACCGAGCAAGCCGGTCAGCGCGATGTGCACACAGTCCGCAGGCGTGCCATTGACGAAACGAAAACCGTTGGCCGCGGTATGCACGTACAAGGGGGAGTGCAGGGTCAGCGCATTGCTTTTGGCGCTGTTGTTGATTTCGGGGGCCACAACCTCCACATCTGCAACCGTTTTGAGGGCTTCATACAAGGCCACGATCCCCGGGGCCTGGTAACCGTCGTCATTGCAAATGAGAATTTTCATGCTTGAATTCTACGGGTTACATTCGTGCGAGCACTCACAGACTGCGCTGGAACAGGCAAAAAAAAGCCCCTCGAAAGGGGCTTTTTTGAAAGGAAAAAGAAGGATTACTTCTTTGCGTCTGTCTTGGCGCAAGCCTTGTCTTTGGCGTTTTCTTTCTTGGAGCAATCAACTTTCTTGCCGTCCATTTTGCCGCCAGCATGGCTGCCGGCAAAAGATGGAGCGCTGATCAGCATGAATGCGGAAACGACGGCAGTGAGAATGAATTTCATGATGTTACCTTGAGATTAAATATGTTTTTCAAAACGTTGAGAATAAGCCCATAGCCTAAACTCCGGCGGTAGCTTACCGTAATCTGGGATTTTCCACATTTTTAAAATGAATTTACGTGACATTGAAACGACATTTTTTGTCAGGGTTTTCACTGGTTTGTCCTTGGTCACCGGGGCTTTGAGCCTAGCCGGCCCATCTGCGGCACAGGAGCGCTTCAAGCCAACTGAGGCCCACGTGGTTCTGCCCAAATCGGTGCATGCACAGGGTGCGCGGGACGGTTCGCTTCGCGCGCTGGACAAAGCCTGGCGCGCCCAATCCAAGGATCTCGACGCTTCATTGGCCTACGCCAGAGCGGTTTTCTCGGCCGGCGTGCGCGAAGGAGACCTGCGCTGGTTCGGCTCGGCCAAAGCGGCGTTGGCGCCCTGGTGGCAAGCGACTGACCTGCCCGCTGAAGGCTTATTTCTGCGGGGTCTGGTCAAACAGGGCTTTCATGATTTTGAGGGCGGCTTGCAGGACATTAATGCGGCCATTGCCAAAGAGCCGGCACGCCCTGAGTTCTGGTCCTGGCGCTTTGCTTTGCACTTACTGCAAGCCGATATGACGGCAGCCCGGCAGGACTGCGAAGAAATGGCGCGATTGTTCGGCCCGCAAGAAGCCGGCGTGTACCGCGCCATCCTGCTTTACCGCACCGGTCAGGGGCAGGCAGCGGCTGAGATGCTGCAAACGCTGGTACGCGCACCTGAGATGCAAAACGCCTCATCGCAGGACTGGCTTGGCTTTCACCTGGGTGAAGCTTTGCGCGTAGCCGGCCAGCCGCAGCAGGCCATCGCTGTGTGGGACAAACAACTTAAAGCCAGCCCGCAGTCGCATCTGCTGCGCTTGTCACTGGCCGAGTTGTTGAACCAGCAAGCCCAGTTCCGACAGGCCAAACTGATTGCCAGCACCCCGGAGCCAAGCGACGCGCTGCTCATGCAAGCCCTGCTGGCCAGCCGCGGGCTGCAAGACGGCGAGCAAGCCAAACTGGCCGCGCTTCTAGACGCACGCATTCAGTCGCAGGCCTTGCGACAAGAATCGCTGATCGAGCGCCCCAGATTGGTTTACCTCATAGGCTACGGCAAAGATCCGGCCGCCGGACTGGCACTGTCTGTAGACAACTGGAAGCTGCAAAAAGAACCGCCTGACGCTGTGCTGTTCGCCCAGGCAGCGCTGGCGGCCAACCAGCCCCGTACCGCCGAGCCAGTGGTCAGCTGGGCCGAAAAAACCGCCTACACCGAACCGCAACTCCAACTGCTGATCGGGCAACTCAAAGCGCATCCGCGCTGGACCGGCGGTGCCAAATAATGCGCGCATTTTTTCTAACCACTTTGCGGCAGCTGGCTCTGGCTGCGGCTGCAATCCTGATGACGGGCAGCGCGCTGGCGCATTCAAGCAGCAACAGCTACCTGAGCCTGAGCGCGCCCGCCCAGCAACTGATGCTGCGCGCCGACATCAACCTGCGCGACCTGGACCTGATTTTTGACCTGGACGAAAACCGTGACAGCCGCGTCACCTGGGGAGAAACTCAGGCCCGCAGCAGCGAGCTTGATGCCTGGCTGCGCCAGGGCATCGCCTTGAGTGAATCGGGCAATGCCTGCACGCTGGGCCCGTTTGATCTGCAGGCCAGCGTGCATGCAGACGGCACCTACCTCAGCGCCGAATGGCCGGCCAACTGCCCGGGCCTTGTCGATGTAACGCAAGCGCGCATCAAGCTTGGCTACAGCCTGATCTTTGCGCAGGACAACTTACACCGGGCCATTGTGAAGGTGGACTTGCCTGACTTTCAAAGCAGCGCCATTCTCAGCCCCGACCGGCCCGAAACCCAGATGGCCAAGGCCGACAGCAGCCCCATTAAGGTGTTTGCCCACTACCTGGTCGAAGGCGTATGGCACATCTGGATTGGCATCGACCACATTGTCTTTTTGCTCAGTTTGCTGGTGCTGGCGCCACTGCTGCCCTCGCGCCAGAATCTGACCCAGTGGCGCGCGGTCACCCAAGCCAGGCCGGCAGTGATGGATGTCCTGGCAGTGGTCACGGCATTCACACTGGCGCACTCCATCACGCTGGGTTTGTCGGTTTTGAAGTGGCTAGAGCCACCGCCTGACCTGATCGAGCCGGCCATTGCCATGTCGGTGGTGATCGCGGCCCTGAACAACCTGGTCGGCTGGAGCGCCCTTAGACGCTGGCAACTGGCTTTTGTGTTTGGACTGGTGCACGGCTTCGGCTTTGCCAATGTGCTGCTGGACTTGGGGCTGCCGGCCAGCTCACTGGCTGTGGCCTTGGGTGGTTTTAATGTCGGCGTCGAGCTCGGGCAGCTGGCCATCGTAGGGGTGTTTTTCCCCATCGCCTGGCTGCTGCGCCACAGCTGGTTTTACCGCTGGGTGGTGGTCACCGGCGGTTCGCTGACGGTTGCGTTGCTGGGCACGCTGTGGACCTTAGAGCGCACCGGGCTCTATAAGTTTTAAACGGGCAGCCAATCACACACCCCGGCGGCCGGCCGGTTGGCTTTCAACTGATGGTTGAGAACGACCCAGCACAGCATTGATTTGATTCGCATCGAGTTTGTCAAATCCGGTGTTGTGGCGCTCTGTGAGCGGCCCGCCGCCGGGAATCAATTCACCGCCCGGGCCGTAGCCGATGGCTTTGAACTTCCAGACCGAGCCAATCAATTTGAGGTTACCCACGTGCAGGCCATGTGCGTCCAGCACCCGGCACAGGCCCGCCTGCTCAGGCGCCAGTGACAGTGGGTAAATCAGCAACGGGGACTTTGCATTCAAAGCGGTATTGCGTTTCGAGCCGCAGCATGCTTTTTTCAGCGACCTTTGGCCTTGCGCCAGACCGCAAAGTCATCTTTGGACTGCTGCTGCGTTGGCGGGTACAGGCCAATCGTCGGGCGGCCCTTGAGCACTTCTTCGGTGACGAAGTCTTCAAATGCCGTCATCTCGACCGCCTCGGCGGTAATCTCCTCAACCATGTGCGCTGGAATCACCACCACGCCTTCGCGGTCACCCACGATGATGTCACCGGGGAACACAGGGGCATCGCCGCAGCCGATCGGCACGTTGATGTCCATCGCCTGGTGCACCGTCAGGTTGGTGGGGGCTGACGGACGCTGGTGGTAGGTGGGAAAAGGCAAAGCAGCGATTTCGGGTGAATCGCGAAAGCCGCCGTCGGTCACCGCGCCGGCAGCGCCGCGCACCATCAGGCGGGTGATCAAAATAGAGCCGGCCGAAGCGGCGCGTGCGTCCTTGCGGCTGTCAATCACCATCACGGCGCCCGGCGGGCATTCTTCGATGGCCACGCGCTGCGGGTGCTTCGGGTCCTGAAACACTGTCATGGGGTTGAGGTCTTCGCGCGCCGGTATGTAGCGCAGCGTGAAGGCCTCGCCCACCATGTTGGGCAAGCTGCTGTTGAGCGGCAGCACGTTCTGGATGAATTGGTTGCGCAGGCCGCGCTTGAACAGGGCGCTGCACAAGGTGGCGGTGCTGACGGTCTTGAGCTTGTCACGGGTGCTGTGGCTAAGAGGCATGTGGGTCTTTCAGGAAATAGCTTGAAGTTAGTGGGAATGGATGCGCAGTTGGCGCTCAGAAAATATCGGGCTCAGGCACCGGCTCGCCGAAGGAGGTCTCGAGGTAGTCAAAATCGCAACCCTGGTCAGCCTGCATGATGTGGCGGCTGAACATCCAGCCGTAGCCACGCGCAAAGCGCTTGGCCGGTTGAACCCACTGCGCTTTGCGGCGGGCCAGCTCCTCGTCGCTCACGTCCAAGTGAATGCTGCGGGCAGCCACATCGACGCTGATCATGTCACCGGTTTGAACCAGCGCCAGCGTGCCGCCAATGTAAGCCTCGGGCGAAACGTGCAAGATGCACGCGCCGTAGCTGGTGCCGCTCATGCGGGCGTCTGATATACGCAGCATGTCACGCACACCTTGCTTGACCAGTTTGGTCGGTATCGGCAGCATGCCCCACTCGGGCATGCCCGGGCCGCCCTGCGGGCCGGCATTGCGCAAGATCATCACGTGGTCGGCCGTGACATCGAGGTCCGGGTCGTCAATGGCTTTTTTCATGCTCGGGTAATCGTCAAACACCAGGGCCGGGCCGGTGTGCTTGAAAAGGTGCGGCGCGCAGGCGCTGGGCTTGATGACGCAGCCGTTCGGCGCCAGATTACCCCGCAGAACGGCGAGCGCGCCTTCGGCGTAAATCGGCTTGGACAGCGGCCGGATCACATCCTCGTTGTAGACCTCGGCGCCACCAATGTTGTCGCCAACGCTGCGGCCGGTCACCGTCATGGCACTCAAATCCAGATGTTCGCGCAACACGTTCATCATGGCACGCATACCGCCGGCAAAGTAAAAGTCTTCCATCAGGTACTTGTTGCCGCT
>JAIPDA010000162.1 GCA_021737905.1 Rhodoferax sp. | reverse complement strand
TCTCCTGCTAAAAATTTAATTTTTCTGATGGGTTTGTTTATGGCGAAAGCTATCGGGCAAGCATTCACGCATCAAACCTCTTTCCAATCTGGGTTGTAACCGGATTTGGACACATAACTTATTTTGGCATATTTTTAAGTTGATTTCAAATAGTGCTTATTGATTTCACATTAAGAAATTATGTCGGGCTCCCGGTCAATTTAGCCAGCGCATCATCCGGCCGGGCACCGGCCCTCCTATAAACTGACCATCCAGATGCCGAGCACCACATCCACCCCAGCGCAAAGATCTGCGCAATTGCCTGCCACCCAGTTTGCGCTCGGTTGGTGGCGACGCTGGTGGCGCAAACAAACGCCTTCCCGGCAAGACAGATTTGTCACCTTGGGGCCTTTGTTTGCGGTTTTTTTGTTTCTCGCGGCGGTGGTTGCCGCCTTCGGCTACTTACGCATCGAAGAAATGGACCGCGAACAAGAGGCTGTGCGTCGCGATGTCGAATATGCGCAGCAAAGGCTTAGATTGCGACTGATCGAGCGACAAGAGCAATTGATGCGCCTGGGCCGGGATGTTTCCAATAAAGAGATTGAGGCCGAAGAATTTGTCTCCCAGGCTGAAGCGCTGGTCAACCAATACCCCGAGTTGCGTGCAGTCAGCTGGGTTGACGCCCGCCGCCGGGTGCGGCTGTCCTATGCCTCCCCCAGCGCAGGCCAGTCAACGGTGCGGGGATCGGGTGATCAGATCAAAAGCGGGGAAACCGAGGCCAGCTTCGCACTGGCCCGCGATATCAAGCAGCCGGTTTATTCGCGCCCCATCATTTCAGAGAGTGATACCCGCTACAAAACAGGCACGCTGCAACTGCATGTGCCGATGAACGAACAAGGGCGCTTTGTGGGGGTTATCGTTGGCGAGTACGCCTTGGACGGCCTGCTTCGATTTGGAGTTCCGACCGAAGTCAGCGCCAAATACGCTGTGGCCCTGCTGGATGACCAAGGCCAACTGCTTGCCGGTGGACTGCCGCCGCAACGCAGCAAAGCCGCCAGACTGCTGCCCTGGACGGATGCAGCGCCCGAATACGAAGTCCCTGTATCGCCTGTAGGCAACGGACTGTTGATTCGGGCTCAGAGCTACCGGGCCTCGCTGGGGGTGATCGGTAGCGGCTTTTTCTGGCTGGTCAGTGCGCTCAGCGTGCTGACGGTGTGGATGCTGCTGGGAACCTGGCGACACACCCGCCGGCGCGTTCAGGCGCAGGAGGCACTGATCACTGAAACCAATTTCAGACGCGCCATGGAGAACTCCATGCTCACAGGCATGCGGGCGCTGGACTTACAGGGCCGCATCACCTATGTGAACCCGGCCTTTTGTCAAATGACCGGCTGGGACGAACAGGAGCTGGTCGGCCTGGTGGCGCCTTTTCCCTACTGGCCGGAAAAGGACAGGGAATTGCTTAGCGCCAGACTGGATGATGAGCTCCAGGGCCGCTCCACTCCGGGCGGCTTTGAAGTGCGGGTCAAACGCAAGAACGGCAGCATTTTTGACGCGCGCATGTATGTGTCGCCCTTGATCGATCCGCGCGGCCAGCAAGCCGGCTGGATGACATCGATGACCGACATCACCGAACCCAAACGCATTCGGGAAGAGTTGTCTAACTCGTATGAGCGATTCACCACGGTGCTTGAAGGCTTGGATGCGGCTGTCTCTGTGGCGCCCCTGGGCAGCGAGGAAATGCTGTTTGCCAACAAAATGTACCGCGCCTGGTTCGGCGCCCATGTCATGGGCCACATGAACCTGATTGCGCTGGCCGGCGTGCCCGCGGCCAACCCGAGCAACGACGCACTCGATGCGGTCGACGGATTGGCCGGCTTACCGACGGACTCGCTGACAGCCGCCATGACTGAAAATGCGGAAATTTTCATCACCGAGCTGGGCAAGTGGCTGGAAGTACGCTCCCGCTATCTCACCTGGGTTGATGGCCGCCTGGCCCAGATGGTGATTGCCACGGACATCACGCCCAGACGTCGCGCTGAGGAGCAATCAGCTCTGCAAGCAGAACGTGCGCAGTCAGCCAGCCGGCTGATCACGATGGGCGAAATGGCCTCCAGCGTGGCGCATGAATTGAATCAGCCGCTGACTGCCATCAACAACTACTGCAACGGCATGGTCACGCGCATCCAGCGCAAAACTATCAGCACCGAAGAGCTGCTCGTCGCCCTGGACAAAACCGGCCGGCAGGCTCACAGGGCGGGCCAGATCATTCAGCGCATTCGCTCATTCGTCAAACGCAGCGAACCCAACCGAAGCATGTCGGATGTTGCAACGATGGTCAGCAACGCGCTGGAGCTGGCGGACATTGAATTGCGCCGCCACCATGTGCGACTGAGCCACTACAGCGCTGCACGTCTGCCCAACATCATGGTGGACCCCATCCTGATTGAGCAAGTGCTGATCAACCTGATGAAAAATGCGGCTGAGTCCATTGAGCAGGCCAAACGACCCAACTCGCGTCGAACGGTAGAGCTCAGGGTGGTGCCTAAACAGATCGAGAAGCAAAGCGTCGTCGAGTTCTCCATCGTTGATTCCGGCAAGGGACTTTCTGAGGAAGTCAGCGCACGGCTGTATGAAGCTTTTTACTCCACCAAAGCAGAAGGCATGGGCATTGGCCTGAAGTTATGCCGCAGTATTGTGGAGTCTCACCTGGGCAGATTGGATGCCGAGAACCTCTACAATGGCAAAGAGGTTGTCGGATGCCGGTTTACCTTCTGGCTCCCTGTCAATCCCTTGCTAGCTGTTTCATCGACCGCCGCCGAACCGGCTGGCGTCAAAGATGGCAAAAGCACACTTTGATGGTTAAAGGATTTGCATGAGCTTGATTCCAAAAAAAGGCACCGTTTACGTTGTCGATGACGACGAAGGTGTGCGCGATTCTTTGCAGTGGCTTCTGGAAGGCAAGGACTACCGGGTGCGCTGCTATGACTCAGCAGAAACTTTTTTAAGCCGCTATGACCCCCGTGAAGTAGCTTGTCTGATTGTCGACATCCGCATGGGCGGCATGACCGGACTGGAGCTGCAAGACAGGCTGCTTGAGCGTAAATCGCCACTGCCCATTGTCTTCATTACCGGTCATGGTGACGTTCCCATGGCGGTCAACACCATGAAAAAGGGCGCCATGGATTTCATCCAGAAGCCCTTTCAAGAAGATGCGCTGGTGAGCCTGGTTGAACGCATGCTTGACCAGGCCAAAGACGCCTTCACCGAACACCAGCATTCAGCCAGCCGCGATGCCCTGCTGGCCAAACTCACCTCGCGTGAAGCGCAAGTGCTTGAACGCATCGTGGCCGGCCGGCTCAACAAGCAAATTGCAGACGATCTGGGTATCAGCATCAAGACTGTTGAGGCGCACCGCGCCAACATCATGGAAAAGCTCAACGCCAACACCGTAGCCGATTTGCTGAAAATTGCTTTGGGTTCCACCACCCCACCCAAAAACTAAAGCCGGGGTATCGGCCAGTTTCAACACAACGCCCGTGGCTCGTAAGCTGCGGGCGTTTTAATTTACAAACAAACCATGACCGCACAACTTATCGACGGCAACGCACTTTCGGCGCAGCTTCGTGCCGACGTCTCCCGCCGTGCCGCCACGCTGCGCAGCCAAGGCGTCACGCCGGGCCTGGCAGTGATTCTGGTCGGTGACAGCCAGGCCAGCCAGGTCTATGTGCGCAACAAGGTCAAGGCCTGCCAGGACAACGGCCTGCACTCGGTTCTTGAGCAGTACCCCGCTACTTTGAGCGAAGTCGACTTACTGGCCCGCGTTGAGGCACTGAACCAGGACCCTTCGATTCACGGCATTCTGGTGCAGTTGCCGCTGCCGGCACACATTGATGCGCACAAGGTCATTGAAGCCATTTCACCGGCCAAAGACGTCGATGGTTTTCATGTGGCCAGCGCCGGCGCGCTGATGGTCGGCCAGCCCGGCTTCTGGCCGTGCACGCCCTACGGCTGCATGAAGATGCTGGAGTCGCTCAACGGCGGCAAGGGCTACGATCTGCGCGGCAAGCATGCCGTGGTGATCGGGCGCAGCAACATCGTCGGCAAGCCCATGGCCTTGATGCTGCTGCAACAAAATGCCACTGTCACCATTTGCCACAGCGGTACCGCCAACCTCAAAGCCATGACCTTGCAAGCCGACGTGATTGTCGCGGCCGTTGGCAAGCGCAATGTACTGACGGCCGACATGGTCAAGCCCGGTGCAGTGGTGATTGATGTGGGCATGAACCGCAATGACGAAGGCAAACTCTGCGGCGATGTGGACTTTGCAGGTGTCAAGGAAGTGGCCGGCTACATCACACCCGTGCCCGGCGGTGTCGGCCCCATGACCATCACCATGCTGCTGGTCAATACGCTGGAAGCGGCCGAAAGCGCTGCCTGAACAGGCGAACCCAGCCTCAGCGCCGGGAAGAAAGACGCCAGAGTGCCAGGCCCGCGCAAATCCACTGCCCCAGGTACATTGCGCTTCCTAAGCCATGCCACCAACGCAGGTTGCCGCCACTGGCACGGGCATTGACGATTTGGGCCGCGACACCGAACTCGATCAGCAAGGCCAGCAACAAACCGGCCACGGCCCAGGCCGTGACTTTGCGAGCATCGCCATGGGATGTAGATAGCTCGGTGTCTTTCCGGTTCAACATCAGTAGCAGCAGCATGGTGCAGGCCACTGAAACCCAAGTTTGCGCAGAAAAGAGTTTGGCTGCCATCGCGCCGGCCTCTGCCGGCGAGCCAAGGTGCTTGAATAAAAGCGGCACCACCACAAAACCCAGACCGCTCAGGCTGCCCCACCAAAGCGCAGACAGGAAAACCGCTGCACGCGCCTGAAAGGCCGGCATCAGATGTACTTCACCGCCATGATCTCGTAACGCTTGATGCCGCCCGGCGCCACCACTTCTGCGGTTTCCCCCTCGGTCTTGCCGATCAATGCGCGCGCTATCGGCGAGCTGATATTGATCAACCCGTGCTTCAAATCAGCCTCGTCTTCTCCGACGATCTGGTAGGTCACTTTGTCGCCGGTGTCTTCGTCTTCCAGGTCAACGGTGGAGCCGAAAACAACCTTGCCATCGGCGTCAACCGACTGCGGGTCAATGATGAGTGCGGCAGATAATTTGCCTTCAATTTCTTGAATCCGGCCCTCAATGAAACCCTGACGGTCTTTGGCAGCGTCGTATTCGGCGTTTTCACTCAAGTCACCTTGAGCGCGGGCCTCTGCAATGGCGCCAATCACCCAGGGACGATCGACCGTTTTGAGTTGATGCAACTCTGCTTTGAGTTTTTCTGAACCGCGTTTGGTAATCGGTAAGGTCGTCATGGGGATCTTGTCTCCTGCAAAAGCGAAGCCGCCGCCAGACAACTGGCGGCGGCGTATTGATGGACTTGAGTTTAA
>JAIPDA010000005.1 GCA_021737905.1 Rhodoferax sp. | reverse complement strand
AATACAAACATTGACAAGCGCTTGAGCGTGGTGGCCAGCAAGTCGCGGCTGCAAACCAAGAGCAACTCTTCAGGACTGCGCTTGAAGACGACAAAGCTGGCTTGCATGGGCCCTTTGGCATTGCAAAAAGCCGCGAGTCTGGCCTCATGAAGGCTGGCCTGAAGCACGTCCTGGGTCAGCTGACCCTGCAAAAAAGTGGCGGCGTCAACACCTGCCACGCGAATCACGCCCATGTGATGAAGTTCAAGCTGCCCCGAAAAGCGCCAGGCTGACGGGGTCGGGTTTGCAGCGGATGTTGGTGTGTGCATGGCTGAATTATCATAGCCAATGGGTTTAGTGATGTCTTTGACTAAGGTGGTCCTCTGGTGCGTCGAGTCTTGTCGGGTTTGTTCTTGCTGGTCTTGGCCGTTGGCCTGCTTTGTTCCAGCGCGGCGCTGTGGTGGCTGAATGCCCCATTAACGCTGCAACCCTTGCGCGGCAGCCAGGTGGTGGACCTGGAGATAGAGCCGGGCACGCGTGGCCGTGAGTTGGCGCAGGTCGTGGTGGCCAGCGGCGTGCAAACCTCGGCCAACTGGCTTTATGGCTGGTTTCGCTTGTCAGGTCAGTCCCGCCAGATTCGCGCCGGCAGCTACGAAGTCACACCCGGAACCACCCCCCGCAGCTTGCTGCGCATGCTGGTGCGTGGGGAAGAAACACTTAAAACAATCAGTTTGCCCGAGGGCTGGAGCTTCAAGCAAGTCCTCACGGCCCTGCAAAATGCCGAGCAACTGCGTCCTGACACGCGTGGCATGAGTGTGGAAGCGATCATGGCCAAAATCGGCAAACCCGGTGTGCACCCTGAGGGCCGTTTTTTCCCGGACACCTACACCTACGCCAAAGGCAGCAGCGACCTGGCTGTTCTGCAACGCGCCGCGCGTGCCATGGACAAACGGCTTGCAAGCGCCTGGGCGCAGCGCAGCCCGCAGACCCCGCTGCAATCTCCCGAGCAGGCCCTGATTTTGGCCAGCATTGTTGAAAAAGAAACCGGTAAACCCGGCGACCGGGCCACCATTGGCGGTGTTTTCAGCAACCGTTTGCGCATAGGCATGCTGCTGCAGACGGACCCCACTGTGATTTACGGCATGGGAGATGCCTTTGACGGCAATCTGCGCAAGCGTGATCTTTTGACCGACACGCCTTACAACACCTACACCCGCGGCGGTTTGCCCCCTACGCCCATTGCCATGCCCGGGCGCGCTGCGCTGCTGGCTGCCGTGCAGCCGGCACAAACCAATGCCCTGTACTTTGTGGCCCGGGGTGATGGCAGCAGCCAGTTCAGCGCCACCCTGGAAGAGCACAACCGTGCTGTCAACAAATACATACGAGGTCGATGAACCGTGAGCATGCAGCCCGGCCTTTTCATCAGCTTTGAAGGCATTGACGGTGCGGGTAAGTCCACCCACATCAGTGCCCTGGCACAAGCCTTCAAGGCCCAGGGCAGGGCGGTCACACTGACCCGTGAGCCCGGTGGCACCCCTCTGGCCGAGAAGTTGCGCTCGCTGGTGCTGCAGGATGCGATGGACCCTTTGACCGAAGCTTTGCTGATGTTCGCGGCCCGTCGTGACCATCTGGACTGCGTCATCCTGCCTGCGCTGGCGCGGGGCGATGTGGTCTTGTGCGACCGTTTCACAGACGCGACTTTTGCCTACCAGGGCGGTGGCCGCGGCTTTGATGAAGAGGTGCTGAGCCAACTCGAGCGCATGGTGCAAACAAGCCCAGATCAGGCAGCGCTGGTGCAGCCGGCGCTGACCCTGTGGTTTGACCTGGCCCCGCAAGAGGCGGCCAAACGACTTGCTGGTGTCCGTGTACCGGACAAATTTGAGTCACAGCCGCTGGCTTTTTTTCAGCGCGTGGCTCAAGGCTATGCCCGCCGGCAGCGCAAGGACCCGGAGCGTTTTGCGCGAATCGATGCCGCGCAAACCCAATCGTCAGTGTGGGATGCTGTTCTGGCGGTTTGTGTGGCCAAAGGCTGGCTGGCGTGAGCATCAAAACGCCCGAGGGGGCTGCCCCTGCATTGGCTCCCTGGTTGCAAGACCAGCTGCAAAGCCTGCTGTCCCAACGCGGACACGCCTGGCTTTTGAGCGGACCCTCTGGCCTGGGCCAATTTGAACTTGCGCTGTCTTTGGCACGCGCCTGGTTGTGCGAAGCCCCAACGCCACAAGGTGCCTGCGGCCACTGCGGCAGCTGCCACGCGGTGGATGTTCACACGCATGCCGACCTGTGCATGCTGATGCCTGAGACCCTTTTTTTGGAATTAGGCTGGCCGCTGGACCAAAAAACCCAGGAAGAGCTGGACGCCAAAAAACGCAAACCAAGCAAAGAAATCAAAGTGGACGCTGCCCGCGAAGCGGTCAGCTTCACGCAGTTCACACGCTCGCGCGGCAACACCAAGGTGGTGCTGGTTTTTCCGGCAGAGCGCATGAACGCCATCACGGCCAACACCTTGCTCAAGACCCTGGAAGAGCCGCCTGGCGAAGTGAAATTTGTGCTGGCGACCGAGGCGACGCAGCAACTTTTGCCCACCATCCGCAGCCGCTGCCAGACGCACACCATGCGCTGGCCCGGCTTTGAAGAGAGCCTGGCCTGGCTGACCCTGAGCTCTGCCCAGCCTGCCGCGCCAGTTGCAGACGGCGAGGAGGGTGTCAAAAGCCTGAAGGCCACCAAGGCGGCCAGCCAAGCAGCTTCACCCGAACCGGATGATTTGCGTGTTTTGCTCGCTGCTTCAGGCGGCCGGCCTGCGGATGCGCTGCAATGGGCACACGGCGGGGCTTTTGCACAAGCTGCCCGCGACTGGCGCGCCCTGCCTAAAGCCATGGCTCGCGGCGATGTCAGTGCTTTGGCCGATTGGACGCCGCCCATGGTGGTCGATGCCCTGCAAAAGCTCTGTCACGACATGTGGACGGTCAAACTCGGCGCAAAACCGCGTTTTTTCAGCAGGGAAGACCTGCCTTTGCCTGCGCACCGGCCCGGCAGCGAAGCCGTTTTGCCTGCGCCCAGCCCTGCCAGTTTGTTTGCCTTGGCGTCCTGGTCCAAAGAATTGGCCATCACCAGCCGCACCGTCGAGCATCCTTACAACCCCGGCTTGATGCTGGAGGCGCTGGTCAGCCGCGCCAGTCTGGCGCTCAATACCCGCTAGGGCTGGACCAGAACCTTTGTTGATTTTTTGATGTTCACAGATTCGCATTGCCATCTTAATTTTCCGGAGCTCAAAGGTGATCTGGCGCAGATCCGTGTCGCCATGCAGAACGCCGGCGTTGGTCGTGCCATGGTGATCTGCACCACGCTCGAAGAGTTTGACGAAGTTCATGCGCTGGCCCTGGCTTACGATAATTTTTGGTGCACCGCCGGCGTTCACCCGGACAACGAAGGGGTGCGAGAGCCCCTGCTGGACGATCTTTTGAGCCGTGCGGCATTGCCCAAGGTGGTCGGTATTGGTGAAACCGGGCTCGATTACTTCCGCTTGAACGGGCGCAGTGTGCTTGATATGGCCTGGCAGCGTGAGCGCTTTAGGATTCATATCCGTGCCGCCCGACAAACTGCCAAACCCTTGATCATTCACACGCGAAACGCCTCCAAAGACACTTTGGAGATCTTAAAAGAAGAGGGCGAAGACGCCGCATGCGGGTCTGCCGGTGGCGTTTTTCATTGTTTTACGGAGAGTCAGGATGTGGCTCGTGCCGCCTTGGATCTGGGTTTTTACATCTCTTTTTCAGGGATTTTGACCTTCAAAAATGCAGCTGACTTGCGAGATGTGGCCGCTTTTGTGCCCATGGACCGCATGCTCATTGAGACCGACAGCCCCTATCTTGCCCCCATGCCTTACCGCGGCAAAACCAACAATCCCTCCTATGTGCCCCTGGTGGCCCAGCAAATTGCAGCGATCAAAGACATGCCGGTTGAGGCTGTTGCACAGGCAACCAGTCTGAATTTCGAACAGCTTTTTTTACAAGCAAGCCGCCTTGAATCTGGCTTAAGCCGTCCATGAATAATTTAATAAATTACTTTAAGTTTGGTATTTTCGCCATTGTTTTATATGGATTTTCTTTTTGCCATGCCGGCTCATACGAGGACTATTTCAAGGCCATCAAGCAAGACGATGCACTGACAGTTCAACGCTTAATTCAACGCGGTTTTGACCCCAACACGCTGGACCCTGAAGCCCGCCACGGCCTCATCATGGCCATTGCCGATTCTTCACTGAAAGTGGCCCAAGTGCTGATTGAGGCCAAGGGTACAAACGTTAATTTTCTAAATCAGGCCGGCGAAAGTGCCCTGATGTATGCAGCGCTCAAAGGTCATTCAGCGCTGGTAAAACTTTTAATCAGCAAGGACGCAGACATCAACAAGCCCGGCTGGACACCGCTTCATTACGCGACCACCCATGGCGACGAGGACATTGTTCGGCTCTTACTCGACCAGCATGCTTTTGTGAACGCTGGGTCTCCCAACGGCACAACGCCTTTGATGATGGCGGCCCAGTACGGTCGCGCCACCACTGTTAAACTTTTGATTGAAGAAGGCGCAGAGCCGCTGTTGAAGAATGAGCAAGGGCTCAATGCTCTGGATTTTGCCCGTCTTGGCAACCGGGTTGATGCACAGGCCATCATTTCTCAAGCCATCTTGCGATCGCAGCCCAGAGGCAAATGGTGAATTGAGCTTTGCATTTTAACTCTACGATGTATATTATGTTAACTGAAGTTCCGATAATTCCTGTGTGAATTGCATGACCAAGGTTTGATTGCCCATAGGACCCCCGAGATGACCGCCTACCCCCACATGCTCACCCCCTTGGACCTGGGCTTTACCACTTTGAAAAACCGCGTGATCATGGGCTCCATGCATGTGGGTCTGGAGGAAGCCAAGGACGGTTTTGCACGCATGGCTGCTTTTTATGCAGAACGAGCCAAAGGCGGCGTTGGCTTGATCGTCACAGGCGGCATAGCACCTAACGACCGTGCCCGCCCCATGCCTGGTGGCGCCCGAATGACGACCCAGGCAGAAGCCGATAAACACAAAGTGGTGACCCAGGCTGTGCATGAAGCCGGCGGCAAGATCGCCATGCAGATCCTGCATTTCGGACGCTATGCCTACCACCCTGATTTGGTGGCACCCAGTGCCTTGAAGGCCCCTATCAATATGTTTCGCCCTCATGCATTGACCGGCGAAGAGATAGAGCAAACGATTGAAGACTATGTGAAGGCCGCCTTTCTGGCCCAAAGCGCAGGCTACGACGGCGTAGAAATCATGGGCTCTGAGGGCTATTTGATCAACGAGTTCATTGCCACCCAAACGAACCAGCGTGAAGACGCCTGGGGCGGCAGCTATGAAAATCGTATCGCTTTTCCAATCGAAATCGTACGCCGCACCCGTGCCAAAGTGGGCCCGAATTTCATCATCATTTTTCGTCTCTCCATGCTCGACCTGGTTGAAGGCGGCTCAACCCATGAAGAAGTGCTGCAACTGGCCCAGGCCCTGGAAGCTGCCGGTGTGAGCATTTTGAACACCGGCATTGGCTGGCATGAAGCCCGCATCCCGACCATTGCCACCAAAGTGCCCCGAGCTGCTTTTGCATGGGTGACACAAAAACTCAAAGGCAAGGTCGGCATTCCGGTGGTCGCCACCAACCGCATCAATACGCCTGAAATTGCTGAACAGATTTTGGCCGACGGCATGGCCGACATGGTCTCCATGGCCCGCCCTTTCCTGGCCGATGCCGAATTTGTCAACAAAGCGGCTCTTGGCAAAGCGGACGAAATCAACACCTGCATCGCCTGCAACCAGGCTTGCCTGGACCACACCTTTGGCGGCAAGCTCACCTCCTGCCTGGTCAATCCGCGCGCCTGTAACGAAACGCTGATGATTGAAACCCCTGCCCCATCCAAAGAACGCATTGCTGTGGTGGGCGCTGGGCCGGCCGGTCTGGCCTTTGCTACCACTGCAGCACGGCGCGGATTTGACGTCACATTGTTTGATGGGGCCAGCGAAATCGGTGGTCAATTCAACGTGGCCAAACAAGTGCCCGGTAAAGAAGAGTTTCACGAAACTCTGCGTTACTTTGGCCGGCAGATCGAGCTGACGGGCGTTTCCTTGAAGCTGAACAAGCGCGTCAGTGCCAAAGACTTGACGGCGGCCGGCTTCAAACAAGTGGTGCTGGCCACAGGCGTGAGCCCGCGTGTACCGGAGATTGAAGGCATTGGGCACCCCAAGGTGGTGGGTTATCTGGATGTACTCAGGGACAAGTGCCAAGTGGGCATTACCGTGGCCTTGATTGGCGCCGGCGGCATCGGTTTTGACACCGCTGAATATCTGCTGCACTCCGGCACCAGCCCCAGCCTGGACAAGACCAAGTTTTTTGCTGAATGGGGCGTGGACACCCAATACCGCAGTCGGGGCGGCTTGCAGGCTGCGGTGATTGAAAAAAGCCCGCGCAAGCTCTTTTTGCTGCAACGCAAGACTGGCAAAGTCGGTGAGGGTCTGGGTAAAACCACAGGCTGGATTCACCGCACCTCGCTGAAAAACCGCCATGTTGAAATGCTCAACGGCGTGAGTTATCGCAAAATTGATGACGAGGGCCTGCATATCACGGTCGATGACAAAGACATGCTGATACCTGCAGACACTGTGGTGCTGTGTGCCGGTCAAAACCCGCAACGCGAACTGCAAGCCGAACTGCTGGAAGCTGGCTGCAGCGTGCACCTCATAGGCGGCGCCGACCAGGCGGTTGAACTCGACGCTAAACGCGCCATCAAGCAGGGCACCGAGTTGGCGCTGGCCATGGGAAGCTAAAGCGCCTTTTCTTTTAGCCTGAATGGCAACACGCCCGGCCCATGGCCCGGGCTGGCTTCCTAGCCTTCATAGCGAACTGTTGATGCAAATCAAGTCAGATGCACCTGATGCAGCTGACACTTGTTTACAACAACAGGAGAAAGCTATGTACAAACGTATCGTGGTTCCAGTCGACGGCAGCGAGACGGCCCAAAAGGCCTTGGTGACTGCATTGCAAATGGCCCGGGAGTCAAGCGGGTGCGTGCACCTGGTTCATGTGGTCGAAGGGTTGACACCCATGACCGCCGATCCCTATGGTGCGTATTCAGGGGATGTCATTGAAGTGATGCGCCAAAGTGGTAGAAAAATTTTAGACGACGCGCTGGCGCTGGCACGGGCTGAGGGCGTGCAGGCGGACACTCAGTTGTTCGATAACTTTGGTGAGCGACTTGCCGAGGTCGTGGCTGATTCGGCCACCCGCTTTAACGCAGATCTGATGGTCGTCGGCACACACGGACGCAGGGGAATCGGCCGTGTGCTGATGGGCAGCGGTGCGGAGCAGATCATCCGTCTGTCACCGGTGCCCGTGCTGGTGCTGCGCTCCAGTCAGAACAAAGAGGCTGATCTTCACTAGACACAGATGCCTCTCTTCACAGTAACTTATTTTTTAACGGTAGAAAAAAATGAAACTCTTGATGGCTGTCGATGGCAGCACATACACCAAAAAAGCCCTGGCGTTTTTAGTGACGCATGAAGGTCTGTGTGGCCCGTCTGATGAATTGCTGGTGTTGAATGTGCAAGCGCCGATTCCAGGGCGCGTCAAGCGCATGGTGGGTGCGGCAACTGTCAATGACTACCACGCCGATGAGGCCGACAAAGTACTCAAGCCCATTGAACGCTTCCTTGCCAAGCACAAAATCAAATACAAAGCGGTCTGGGTGATTGGCTCAGCAGCCAATGAAGTGCTGAATGCGACACGCCGCGAAAAAGCCCACATGATTGTGATGGGCACACACGGCCATGGTTTGCTGGGGCGCGCTGTCATGGGAAGCGTGGCACAGCGGGTTTTGACAGACGCGGAAGTACCCGTTCTGCTGGTCAAGTAAGCACGTGGCTTATTGACTTCTTGTTCAGTGCGCGTGACCCCATAGCAAAAAGGCGTCACGCCCCTCCACCAGCAAGCTCACGGAAGCACCCACCGGAAGCAACACTTTGGTTGGCACATGGCCAAAGGGCAAACCGGTCAACACGCGCGCCTTGACCTTGGACTGCAACCTCTGCACCACGCTCGCCAGCTTAAAGCCCTTGTCGTGCGGCACCAGTTTGTAGTTGCTGAACTGCGCGAACACAATGGCTTTTTGCTGTGCCAACACACCTGCGTGCAGCAGTTGGGTCAGCATGCGCTCAACACGGTAAGGGTGTTCATTGACGTCCTCAATAAACAGCACACCGCCTTTGACTTTGGGCAGGTAAGGTGTTCCAACCAGAGACGCAAGCAAGCACAGATTGCCGCCCCACAGAGTGGCTTTGTTGATTTTTAAATCGGCTTGACCACGGCCCTGCTCCAGCCCGGTGACTGAGAGCTTGGGCAGTTGCCAGCCGGTACCTTCGCCCTGCCCGCTCAGCATGTCGTCAAAGCAAGCTTGCATGATGTCGTCGGGCTCGCCCTCGACGCCAAAGTCTTCGCCCAGCGCCGGGCCGGCCCAGGTGCTGGCACCGGTCTTGGCCATCAGTGCCATTTGAAAAGCAGTGAAGTCACTCAGCCCCACAAACTGCGTTCCCTTGTCAATGGCTTTGGCAACCGTTTTGTAGTCGATGCCCGGCAGTATGCGTGTCAGGCCATAGCCGCCGCGCGAAATAAGCGCCACGTCGGCGCCGCTGGCTGCGGCACGGGCAATGGCCGCCAGGCGCGTGGCGTCATCGCCGGCAAAGCGTTGATGGCTGCTCAAAGCAGCTTCGTCCACCTCGACTTCATGCCCCATGGCTTTGAGGCGCGCAATGCCACGTTTGAAACTGGCCTTGTCGCGTACGGCGCTGGAAGGAGAGTAAATGTAGATATGTTTTTTCACGATGATGAGTATCCCACCAGCAGCGGCTTGAAAAAATCAGGGTGACTTGGCAAGACTGAGGGCCTCAGCCAGGCTGCTGAAATTCTGCCCGCGCCAAGCATTTTTTGCTTCGGCATCGAGAGGATTGGGCGACCATCGCGCAAAAGCCCGCAGCGCCGCCGCATGGCCGCTGTCTGGAAAAGGGGCCTTGCAAGCCAGCTCATCCGCCGAAGAAGCGGCTAAGTCGAGGCGCAACAGCCCGAGGTAGCGCTGCGGCGCCGCCATGGGCAGTGACAAACCGGGCCAGTCACTGCCCTGCGGCAGCACCAGCACGATGTTCTGCAGGTCCAGCCGCTCGACGAGTTCGCGCAAAGTCTGTGTGTGGAATTCGAGTTGGTGAAAAGCCTCTTTTTTGGGCTTGTCACTTTTGCCAAAACCAATCATGTCGGGTGCCACCACGCGGTGCCCGGCGGCCAGTATGGCGGGGATCACCCGGTTGAACTGATAGCTCCAGCGCGTCCTGTCGTGCAGGCACAAAAAAGTCAGTGTGCCGGATGGCTTGCTTGCAACGGGCTCGTCCAAGTAATGCATACGCAAGCCGGCCAATGCTGGAAGGTTACTGAGGTAATGCGCTTGCCACGGGTAATCCGGCAGGTCAGCGAAAGCGGCATCCGGTGTGCGCAACGCGATGTCTTGCAAGGGATGATTGAGTCTTGCGGCCTCAACCTGGGCTGCCCGACGCTCACTAAAAAAAGTTTGTAGCAGCGCACCGCTTTCTGCAGCCAGCACACCGCCTTGCACATCGGTCTGGTGATTGAGCTTGGCTTGCGCAAACAAGTCGATGACGGAGCCCGCGGCACCTGTCTTGGGCTCGGCCGCGCCAAACACCACGCGTTTGAGTCGCGCGTGCAGCATGGCG
Source organism: Rhodoferax sp. (assembly GCA_021737905.1). GTDB lineage: Bacteria > Pseudomonadota > Gammaproteobacteria > Burkholderiales > Burkholderiaceae_C > Polaromonas. The sequence goes on along the minus strand of JAIPDA010000005.1, from coordinate 15,512 downwards.
CCGCTGCACATGGCGCAGGGCTCCAGGGTCACATACATCTCGCAGTCATCGAGACGGTAATTACCCAATACCAGGGCTGCAGCCCGTATCGCGTTGATTTCTGCATGCGCCGTCGGGTCGTGTGCGTCAACCGGTGAGTTGCGCCCGGTGGCAATCACCTGGCCATGTCGTACCACCACCGCCCCCACGGGCACTTCACCGGCAGCCATCGCTGCGCGTGCTTCGCTCAGGGCCAATTGCATCAGGGCCTCAGTCATGAAGCGCCGCTGGTCCCGCTGGTTTTTTCTGCCTTCAGGCGCTGCATCCAGTCGGCCAGGGTACGCTGCTCTTCGCTGCCGTTGACATACATCTTCACCGTGGCTTCATGTGCTTCCGGCCGGTGCTGGTTGACTTTGAGCTTGCATTCAAAAGCCGTCACCCTCAGCTCAAACCCCACCATGGCAGAGAGCATCATGCGCTGGTAATCAGGCGCCAGGCCGCGCCACTGCTCGGCATAAGCAGGCTCGTGCTCACCAATGAGTTTTTTCAGCAAAGCGTCCTTGGCCTCGGGCTCATCGATCAGCGTGGCCTCGACGGTGCAATGCACGGCCAGGTAGTTCCAGGTCGGCACGCGCACCAGGTCGGGGTAGACCTGTGGTGACAGATAAGCATGCGCCCCGAGAAAAGTCACCACGGCTTGGGGCCGCTGCTGCAAAAGCCGCCAGTGCTGATTACCGCGCGCTACATGGCCCAGCAAAACCGGGTTCACCCCTTCCTGTCCGGGGGCTTCGTCTTGCAATTGCAGCGGCAAATGCGTCACATAGGGCAAGCCCTGGTCGTCACAACTGATCAGGCTGGCAAACGGATCCGCGCGCATCAGGGGTACAGCGTGCCGGGTCCATTCGCCTTTGAAATGTGCGGGCAAGTACATGCGCTGATGTCCCGACTGAGTTAAGCGCCAGCTTGGGCAATCTGCCGCAAGGCCTGCTCAAACACTTCGACCGGCTGGCCGCCGGAGATCAAGTGCCGGTCATTGATGATGACGGCAGGCACCGAGTGAATGCCTTGAGATTGGTAGAACTGCTCGCTTTCACGCACCTCAATGGCGTACTCGTCGGTGCTCAAGATCTCCGTTGCACGCTGAGCATCCAGACCCGCCGCTTGAGCCACTTTGATCAACACCGCATGCGAGGCCGGGCTTTCACCATCGGTGAAGTAAGCCTTGAATAGTCCTTCTTTCAGGGACTTCTGTTTGTCCGCACCCTCGGTATGCGCCCAATGCAGCAAGCGATGCGCGTCAAAGGTGTTGTAAGTGCGGCTGCGCCCGCCACCGTCTGCGTTGGTGCCACTGAAGGTAAAACCCAGCGCCGCCCCCCGCTCACGGATCACCGCCCGGTTAGCTTCGGCCTGCGCTTCTGAGATGCCGTACTTTTGCGTGATGTGCTCAGTGATGTCCTGGCCTTCAGGCCCCATGGTCGGGTTCAGCTCGAAAGGCTGAAAGTGCAGGGTCGCACTGACCTCCGGGCTGACCCGTGCCAGAGCCTGATCTAAAGCCCGCAAACCGACCACGCACCAAGGGCAGGAGACATCGGAGACAAAATCGATTTTCAGATGTGTATTCATAGGACAAAAATAAAGAAGGTACTTTATTCAACAGCAAAGGTCTGGTTTATTCCCACTCAATCGTCGCAGGCGGCTTGCTGCTGACGTCGTAGGTCACGCGGTTGATGCCGCGCACTTCGTTGATGATGCGGCCGGACACTTTTTTGAGCAGCGCATAAGGCAGCTCCGCCCAGTCGGCGGTCATGAAGTCGCTGGTTTGCACGGCGCGCAGGGCCACCACGTAGTCGTAGGTGCGGCCGTCGCCCATCACGCCCACGCTTTTGACCGGCAAAAACACGGTGAAAGCTTGGCTGGTCAACTCGTACCAGCTCTTGCCGGTTTCAGCGTCTTTGAAGTTGTGCAACTCTTCAATGAAGATCGCGTCGGCGCGGCGCAGCAGGTCGGCGTATTCGGGTTTGACTTCACCCAGAATGCGCACGCCCAACCCAGGGCCGGGGAAGGGATGGCGATAGACCATGCCATGCGGCAGGCCGAGGGCCACACCCAGCTCGCGCACTTCATCTTTAAAGAGTTCGCGCAGCGGCTCCAGCAGTTTGAGGCCCAGTTGCTCGGGCAAACCGCCCACGTTGTGGTGGCTCTTGATGGTCACGGCTTTTTTGTTCTTGGCACCGCCGGACTCGATGACGTCCGGGTAAATCGTGCCCTGGGCCAGCCACTTGGCGCCCTTGACGGCGACACCGCCGCCGGCCTTGAGCTTGGCGGCCTCGGCTTTGAAAACTTCAACGAACTCGCGGCCGATGATCTTGCGCTTGGCTTCGGGCTCGCTCACACCGGCCAGATGACCTAAAAACTGCGCGGCCGCATCCACTCGGACCACCTTGGCGTGCAGCTTGCCGACAAACATGTCCATGACCATGTCGCCTTCGTTCAGGCGCAGCAGGCCGTGGTCTACAAACACACAGGTCAGCTGGTCGCCGATGGCACGGTGAATCAGCGCTGCCGCCACCGAAGAATCCACGCCGCCCGACAGACCCAAAATGACTTCTTCGTCACCCACTTGTTCGCGGATTTTGGCAACCGCTTCTTCGATGTAGTCGCCCATCACCCAGTCGGGCCGCGTGCCGCAGATGTCCAGCACAAAGCGGTTGAGCATGGCTTGGCCCTGCACGGTGTGCGTGACTTCGGGGTGGAACTGCACGGCGAAGTACTTGCGCGTTTCGTCGGCCATGCCGGCAATCGGGCAGGAATCGGTGGAGGCCATGACCTTGAAGCCGGGCGGCAACTCGGTGACTTTGTCGCCGTGGCTCATCCAGACCTTGAGCATGCCGTGGCCTTCAGGCGTGGTGAAGTCGGCAATGCCCTGGAGCATCGCGGTATGGCCGCGCGCGCGCACCTCGGCATAACCGAACTCGCGGGTCGTGCCGCCCTCGACCTTGCCGCCGAGTTGCTGCGCCATGGTCTGCATGCCGTAGCAAATGCCCAGTACCGGAATGCCCAGGTCAAACACGGCTTGCGGTGCTCGGTCTGTTGTTTCTTCGTACACGCTGGCGTGGCTACCGGAAAGAATGACGCCTTTGAGCATGCCGTCTTTGGCGTACTCACGTACCCATTCATCGCTGACATCGCAGGGATGCACTTCGCAAAACACATGCGCCTCGCGCACGCGGCGGGCGATGAGCTGGGTGACTTGCGAGCCGAAGTCGAGGATCAGGATTTTTTGGTGTTGCATGGCATGAAGACCCTTCGACAGGCTCAGGGCGAACGGTAAACGGTAAACGGTGAAAGGTGAACGGCGAACGGTGAACAGTGAGCAGTAAACGGTGAAAGGTGAACGGTGAACGGCGAACGGTGAACGGTGAACGGTGAACGGTGAACGGTGAACGGTGAACGGTGAACGGTGAACGGTGAACGGTGAATTAAAAACTACCCTTCGACAAGCTCAGGGCGAACGGAAAATTCAAAGCTAGCACCGGCCGCGGATCTGGCATCGCCAGGCCGCAGGCGGGACGGCCCCCTCGGGGGGGCAGCGCAGTACACGAAGTGACAAGCGTGGGGGCCTTTCAAGCAAGCGTGGGGGCACTTAATCAGCGCGGTAGTTAGGCGCCTCTTTGGTGATCTGCACGTCGTGCACATGGCTTTCGCGGATGCCGGCGGAGGTGATCTCGACGAACTCGGCGGTGCTTTGCATCTCTTCGATGGTGGCGCAACCGCAGTAGCCCATGCTGGCGCGCAAGCCGCCGGCCATCTGGTAAATGATGGCGACCATGGAGCCTTTGTAGGGCACGCGGCCCTCAATACCTTCGGGCACCAGCTTGTCAGCGTTGGGGTTGCCGGTGCTGGACTCCTGGAAGTAGCGGTCCGCGCTGCCCTGCTGCATGGCGCCTATGCTGCCCATGCCGCGGTAGCTCTTGTAGCTGCGGCCCTGGAACAAAATCACTTCGCCGGGTGCTTCTTCGGTGCCGGCGAACATGCCGCCCATCATCACGGTGCCTGCGCCGGCGGCAATGGCCTTGGCGATGTCGCCGCTGTAGCGGATGCCGCCGTCAGCGATCAGCGGCACGCCGCTGCCGCGCAAGGCGGTGGCCACATTGTCAATGGCCATGATTTGCGGCACGCCCACGCCCGCCACGATGCGTGTGGTGCAGATGCTGCCGGGGCCAATGCCGACCTTGACAGCGTCAGCGCCTGCACCGACCAGTGCCAGCGCTGCAGCGCCGGTGGCGATGTTGCCGCCGATCACGTCGATGTGCGGGTAGTTCTGCTTGACCCAGCGCACGCGGTCGATCACGCCTTTGCTGTGACCATGCGCCGTGTCCACCACGATGGCGTCCACCCCGGCTTTGACCAGAGCTTCAACGCGCTCTTCGGTGCCAGCGCCCACGCCCACCGCCGCGCCTACGCGAAGCTGCCCTTCGCCATCACGGGCGGCATTCGGAAAACTGGTTTGTTTGGTGATGTCTTTGACGGTGATCAGTCCCTTGAGCTCAAAGTTGTCATTGACCAGCAGCACGCGTTCGATCCGGTGTTTGTTGAGCAGGTACTTGGCGTCGGCCAGCGTGCCGGTTTCGGGCATGGTGATCAAGCGCTCACGCGGCGTCATGATGGAGCTGACAGGCTCTTCCATGCGGGTTTCAAAGCGCAGGTCACGGCCGCTGACGATGCCAACCACGCGCCCGCCTTCAATGACAGGAAAGCCCGAAATGCCGAGTTGCTCGCTCATTTCAATGACCTGGCGCACGCTGTGCTTTGGCGAAATGACCACCGGGTCTCGTAGAACGCCGCTTTCGTAACGTTTGACTTTGGCCACCTCGGCCGCCTGCTCTTTGGCGGTCAGGTTTTTATGAACGATGCCGATGCCGCCCTCCTGCGCGATGGCAATGGCCAGGCGGGCTTCGGTGACGGTGTCCATGGCCGCAGAGACCAAGGGCAAATTCAGGCGAATGTTGCGGGAAAACTGGGTGGAAAGTGAGGCGTCCTTGGGCAGGACTTGGGAGAACGCAGGCACCAACAAAACATCGTCGAAGGTGAGCGCTTTGCCGAGGAGGCGCATGGGTAAAGCTCCAAAAACACGATTGTACCCGTGTGCAACAGGCCAAATGATGCTCAGTAACCGGCCTTGCCACCTGCACGCCGCTTGGCAAAAAGACCGGCGCCGCGGCTGCCCTGCCCTTTGAATCGCTCGCGCCTGGCGACTTTGGGGTCTACCCGCAAAGCGCGGTAAAGCTCCACCCTGTCGCCATCTTCCAGCACTTGTGCAGGCATTGCGGCCCTGCCCCAAATGCCTGCCGTCAAGTCACCGTTGGCCAGCCGTTCGGCCAGGTCGGCCAGTTCCGCCATGGCACCACTTTGCACCAAGGCTTGGGCCAGCGTGCTGCCAGAGGGCATGTCAATCATCCATTGCCGCATTTGGCGGGCTTCAGGCGCGTAAACCACAGTGATTTGCATACAGGCCAGCGTTTTTCAGGGTTCGCCGTAAACCTGGCTGGCGCGCTTGACAAAAGCGTCGATCAGACTGCCTGCGATCTTGCCGAAGACCGGCCCCACCAGTGCAGCCAAGGCGAAATTGTCAAAGTCGTAGCGCAGCGATAGTTCAACTTTGCAAGCCCGTTCCCCATCAGCGCCGACAGGGCTGAAGTCCCATTGGCCTTCGAGTTTGGAAAAAGGCCCATCGACCAGATGCAATTGAACCTGGCGCCCCGGTACATGGGTGTTGCGGGTGGTGAAGCTTTGTTTGATGCCGCCAAAAGCAATCCCGACACGGGCGGTCATGCCGGCCTCATCATCGGCCAGCACGCTGGCCTGGTCACACCAGGGCAAAAAAGCCGGGTAATTGGGCACATCGGTGACCAGCGCGAACATTTCTTCGGCGCTGTACCAGATGAGGACGGACTTGTGAACGGTTTTCATACAATGCGGAGCGGCTTGCAATTGTATGAGTCGATCGCGCCCTCACCTTTTTGCCATGGCCACCAAAGAAGCTAGCTCCTCTAAAAAACCCGCTGCGGCATCTGGCGGCAAACCTGCCAAGCCCGAAGCCAAGCTGTCGCCCAAAGCGGCTGCGGCGGCCGTGCGCATTGCCGACAACAAGAAAGCGAACTTCAATTACCACATTGAAGAGCGTTTTGAAGCCGGCATGGTGCTTGAAGGCTGGGAGGTCAAATCGGTGCGCGAAGGCAAGGTGCAACTCACCGACGGCTACGTGGTCATCCGCAACGGTGAAGTGTTCATCATCGGCTGTCAGATCAACCCCTTGGGCACAGCCTCCACCCATGTGCGACCGGACTCGATTCGCACCAAAAAGCTGCTGCTGCACAAAGACGAGATCAAGCGCCTGATGGGTAAAGTCGAGCAAAAAGGCTTTACTTTGGTGCCTTTGAACATGCACTGGAAAAACGGCCGCGTGAAATGCGAGATCGGCCTGGCCAAGGGCAAGGGTGAGCACGACAAGCGCGACACCATCAAGGACCGCGAGGGAAAACGTGAGGTTGAACGGGCTATGAAGTCCAAAAACCGCTAAATAGACACGCGCAGACCCGGCTTCGGGATTTCACTGGCTGATTTTGTCCGCCGTTGTGGTTTACTCTCAGGTTGTTCTTTTTTTTAATCACCACACAAAGGAAAACACCATGCGCCTCAAACATATTGTTACTGCCGTAGTAGCTGCAACCGCCCTTTCAGGTGCTGCCCAAGCGCAACAATTCTTTCGCATCGGCACGGGTGGCACGGCCGGCACTTATTACCCCATCGGCGGCATGATCGCCAATGCTGTGTCTCAACCGGGCAAAATCATTGTCACAGCCCAAGCATCCAACGGATCGCTGGCCAACGTCAACGGCATTGCCGGCGGCGCCATGGAATCGGGCTTTTCGCAATCAGACGTGGCCACCTGGGCGCAAACCGGCAAGGGTCTGTTTGAAGGCAAACCCAGCATTGCCGAATTGCGTCTCATCGCCAACCTGTACCCTGAAACCATTCACGTGGTGGTCAAAAAAGGCTCGGGCATCAAGAGCATTGCTGAACTCAAGGGCAAGCGCGTAGCGCTTGACGAGCCGGGCTCGGGTACGCTGGTCAATGCGCGTCTCGTCTTGGCTGCCTATGGCTTGAAAGAATCTGACATCAAGCCCGAGTACATCAAGCCCAATCAGGCCAGCGACAAAATGAAAGACGGCGCGCTTGACGCCTTTTTCTTTGTAGGCGGCGCACCGGCAGGTGCTATTGCTGAGCTGGCCAGCAGCGGTGCCGGCATTGAGCTCTTGCCCATCACTGGTGCGCAAGCCGATACGCTGCGTCGCGGTAGCCCTTTCTTTGCCAATGACAGCGTGCCTGCCGCCACCTACAAGGATGTGGCTGCCGTCAACACCCTGTCAGTCGGTGCCCAGTGGGTGACCAGCGCCAAAGCTGACGCGGAAACGGTTTACCAGATTACCAAGTCCCTTTACAGCGACGCCACCCAGAAAGCGCTGGCCGCCGGTCACGCCAAGGGCAAGCTGATCACGGTTAAAAACGCAGTCCAGGGTGCTGGCATCCCTTTTCATCCGGGTGCAGAGCGTTTTTACAAAGAAGCCGGCGTACTGAAATAAACGACTGAGCCAGCGAACTGAAAACGGGCGATGCACTCGCCCGTTTTTTCATTTTGGAAAGAAGAACCATGAGCACGATTGCTTCGTCACAGTCAGCCCCCTTGAACCCCCATGGGGCTCTGAGTCCCACCGACGAAAAACGATTGCAGCAACTTGAAGAGCAGTTCGACCCGGAAATGCGCTTTAGACCCACCGCACCGCCGGCCACGGTCATTGTCAAGTGGCTGCTGATAGTGCTGTCGTGTTTTCATTACTACACGGCCGGCTTTGGACTCTTGCAGGAAATCACGCACCGCGGAGTCCATCTGGCCTTTGTATTGGGTCTGATTTTCCTGGTCTTTGCAGCCTCTCATCGCAGCAGCGAAGCGCTGTCCAAGCACAGCTGGCTGACACCCGGTGGGGTGCCTTTGGTGGACTGGCTGTTGGGTTTTTGCTGTGTGGCCAGCGTGCTCTACATCCCTTATGTTTTTGACGATCTGGCCTTCCGGGTCGGCAACCCCAGCGTGACGGATGTGCTGTTTGGCTCCATGCTCTTCATCTCATTGTTAGAAGCCACCCGCCGCTCCATGGGCTGGCCTTTGCCCATCATTGCCTTGGTTTTTACAGCTTATGCCCTGGCAGGGCCGGTATTTCCTGGCCTGCTCAAGCACGCCGGCGCCAGTTGGTCGCAGATGATCAATCACCAGTACCTCACCAGCCAGGGGATTTACGGCGTGGCAGTTGGCGTGGTGGCCACCTATGTTTTTCACTTTGTTCTGTTTGGCGTGATGGCTACCCGTATAGGGCTGGGGCAACTGTTTCTTGACATTGCCTCCAGCGTGGCCGGACGCTACGCCGGCGGGCCTGCCAAAGTCAGCGTCTTTGGCTCCGGGCTTTTCGGCATGCTCAGCGGCTCATCGGTGGCCAATGCCGTGACGGTCGGCTCTTTGACTATTCCGGCCATGATCCGCGTGGGGTACAAGCGCCACTTTGCAGCAGCTGTGGAAGCCGCTGCCTCGACGGGCGGTCAGATCACCCCGCCAGTGCTCGGTGCTGCTGCTTTCCTGATGGTCGAATTCCTGAATTTGCCCTACCAGACGATTGTGGCGGCCGCGGTGGTGCCGGCTTTCATGCATTTCTTTGGCGTGTTCATGCAGGTTCACTTCGAGGCCAAGCGCTACGGACTGCGCGGACTGACCGATGAAGAAATGCCCAAGCTGCGCGAATCTCTGCGCTTGCGCTGGCCGACCTTGATTCCTTTGGTATTACTGATCAGCATCTTGGTGTCCGGCCGAACCCCCTATCTGGCTGCCTTTGTCGGCATCACATCCTGCGCCATCGTCGGGCTGACCACGCACGCGCAAAACAACCATACCAAGAACTGGGTGCTGATGGTCGGGCTGCACGTGCTGCTCATTGCCCTGTCCTTCGTTGATTGGGGTGCCAACAGTGAATTCATCAAGCTGGGCATTTTTGCGATTGGCGTCGCAGCTACCGTGGGCTTGTCTCGCCTGTTGAAAATTTCCGGACGCATCAGCTACGGTGTGCTGTTGGAAGCGCTGGAAACGGGCGCCAAATACGCGCTGGCTGTTGGTGCAGCAGCGGCTACCGTGGGTATTGTGATCGGCGTTGTCACCCTGACAGGTGTCGGCTTCAAGATCAGTCACATCATCACCAGCGCTGCCAATGTGCTGGCCGGTGGAGTTGCCGATTTCTTACCACCCGCATGGGTCAGTCTGCAGTCTCTGACCTTGCTGGCCGCACTGGTGATGACCGGCTTGATCTGCATTTTGATGGGCTGCGGCATACCAACCACGGCCAACTACATCATCATGGTGTCTGTGGCTGCGCCTACCCTGGTACAGCTTGGCGTGGAACCGCTGGTGGCGCACTTCTTTGTTTTTTATTACGGTGTGCTGGCTGACATCACGCCGCCGGTAGCGCTGGCCGCGTATGCATCCGCCGGTATGGCCGGCAGCGACCCTTTCAAGACCGGTAACACGGCTTTTCGCCTTGGGCTGGGTAAGGTTTTGGTGCCCTTTGTGTTTGTCTTTTCGCCCTCCTTGCTGCTGGTGGCCAAGGGCTTCAACTGGTATGACTTCGTGGTCACCTTCACAGGTTGCATCCTGGGGATTACCATTTTGGCTGCCGGGCTGTCGAAGTTTTTCCTGGTCGAAATGCGGCGCTGGGAGCAAGTTGTTTGTGTGGCCGCTGCCATTTTGATGGTGGCCCCGAGCTTGACCGCCACGCTGGTCGGCCTCGCCATGGTCATCCCGATGTTGATCAGGCACCTCAGCGTCTGGCGCAGCCAGCCGCCAACCGGATAAAGTCTTACAAGTCGCGCAGCGGATGCAGTTGTGCAGCCCAGGGGCTCACAAAGAAAGCATCCGCCATGCCGGGCTTGACGTCTTCTATGCGCGCCGGATTCCACTTGGGCGCGTAATCTTTGTCCACGGCCAAGGCCCTTATGCCTTCGACGGTTTCGCTGGCGGTGCCCGGGCGGTCATGGAAACAGTGGTGCACCATGTCGCGCTCCATACGCAGATCGTCGGTGAGGCTCATCTGGCGGGCCCGGCGAATCTGCTCCAGGGTGACATGCAACATCAAGGGCGAGCGCTTGCGCAAAAGGGCCGCTGTTTTTTGAGCCCAGCGGTCGTCCTTGGCTTTTTCAAGTGCGTCCACGATGTGCTTGACGCGCAGTAGCGAAAAAAAGTCGTCAATGTGGGCATCAGGTTTGATCAGCTCAGTATTTTGAGGGCCGACATGCAAAGCCAGCCATTCTTCTACCTGTGCACGATTTGCAAAGGTTTGCTCTCCCAATGCGGCCCACAAAGCGGCTTGTTGCGTGGCTTCGATTTGCACGTCTGCCAGACCGTATTGAAGTGCTTGTTGCGCCGCAATCACTTCGCCCGTGAGTGCCAGGTACTCGCCAATGTGGCCGGGACAACGGCTGAGAAAGTAACCGCCGCCCACATCGGGAAACAGGCCGATGATGGTTTCAGGCATGGCCATGCGTGTGTGCTCGGTCACCAGACGCAGACTGGCACCTTGGCTGATGCCCATGCCACCGCCCATCACCACGCCGTCCATGAAGGCGACAAATGGTTTGGGGTAAAGGTGGATCAGGTGGTTAAGCCGGTATTCCTCAGTGAAAAAATCGCCCAGTGCGTTGTCACCGGCCAACGCAGCCTGATGAAAGTAGCGTATGTCACCGCCTGCACAAAAGCCGCCAAAAAGGCTTTCGGCCGAGCCTGGTTTACCCAGCTTGTTGGTGCCGCGAATGGCCACCACTTGAACGCCTGAATCTTGGGAAAAATCTTCCAGCGCAGTCTTGAGCGCTCGCACCATGCCCAGCGACAGGGCATTGAGTGCTTTGGGCCGGTTCAGTGTGATGAGGCCGGCATGACCCTGGCGCTCGACCAGAACATATTGGGCCGGCTCAGCAGTGTTCACGTTCTCTTGCATGTCCTTGCCATGGCTCTCATCAGCTGCGTTGACGCCAGCCGAACAATTCATTGACCAGCAGTGCGCCCAGGACCAGCGCGCCACCGGTCAGCACATTGGTGCCAGGCACCTCGCCGGCACCCAACCAAGCCAGCAAAATACCAAAAATAATTTCCAGCAGGGCCAGCAGTGCAATTTCCGGCGCTTTGAGCACACTGGCACAGCGCACCGACAGCACGCAAGGAATGGCCAATTGCACCAACCCCAGCATGGCCAGTAATGCAATGTCGTGGGCCGTGGCTGTCAGCGGCAGCGCCAGGGGCAAAGTCACCAGCGATGAAATAAATGCACCCACCATCACAGCAGGCACCAGATCGACTTTGTCGCCCTGTGCCTGGCTGCGCTGCACCACCGTCCAGTTGATGGCGCCGGCCATGGGCACCAGCAGCGCGACCAGGGTGCCAGCCAGTTGTGACCCATCACTGTTGGCTTGCAAATCGCCACCGAACATCCAAGCGATGCCCAATCCCGCAACAGCAATCGCCAGCCAGGTGCGCATGGCTATCCGGTGACCAATAAGCACACGCGCCAGCAATGCTGTTAAAAATGGGCCGACAGCCAGTGTGATCAGCACATTGGCCACGCTCGTCAGGGTCAGCGCCATCATGAAGGCCGTGAACATAAAGCTCCAGCAAACGCCAGAGATCCAAAGTGCACGGCCGCCGTGACGAATACGCGAAAAAACCTCACGGCCTTGAAACAGCGGCAAGATCACCATCAAAGACAGCAAGGTGAAAAAGCTGCGCCAGAACGTCACTTCAAAGCTGCGAGCGCTTTCAAGATGACGCGTCACCACCCCTGCAATCGACCACATGAACGCGATAGCCACCATCAGAAAGACGGCGCGCGTGTGAGTCAGTTTCATAGTTGAATTGCAGTCCGGGGGGTTAACGACCGGCGCGTTTTCGCTCGCTCTCAGTCAGGTGGCGCTTGCGCAGACGGATCGACTTGGGCGTGATCTCGACCAGTTCGTCGTCTTCGATGAATTCCACACCGTACTCCAGCGTGCAATCAATCGGTGGCGTGATCTTGATCGCGTCTTCCTTGCCCGAGACGCGGAAGTTGGTCAGCTGCTTGGTGCGGGTGGCGTTGACCACCAGATCGTTGTCACGGCTGTGGATGCCCACAATCATGCCTTCGTAAACCGGATCGTTCGCCTTGACGAACATGCGACCGCGGTCGTCTAGCTTGCCCAGGGCGTAGGTGAAAATTTCACCGGCGTCCATGGAAATCAGCACACCATTTTTACGGCCGCCAATGTCACCCTTGTGCGCTTCGTAGCTGTCGAAGATGTTGGAGATCAGGCCCGAACCGCGGGTCAAGTTCAAAAATTCGTTGGTAAAACCAATCAGGCCACGCGCTGGAATGCGGTATTCCAGGCGCACACGACCACGGCCGTCCGGCTCCATGTTCACCAGCTCGCCCTTGCGCTCGCCCAGGGCTTGCATCACGCCGCCCTGATGCTGCTCTTCGATGTCAGCCGTGACCAGCTCGATAGGCTCGTGCTTTTCACCTTTGACGTCGCGGAACACCACGCGTGGTTTGGACACGGCCAGCTCATAGCCTTCGCGGCGCATGTTTTCCAAGAGGATGGTCAGGTGCAACTCGCCCCGGCCCATGACTTCAAAGATACCCTCTTCGTCGGTTTCCTTGACGCGCAGCGCCACGTTGTGTTGCAACTCTTTTTGCAGGCGGTCCCAGATCTGACGGCTGGTGACGTACTTGCCTTCGCGGCCGGCCAGCGGGCTGGTGTTGACGCAAAAGTTCATGGTCAGCGTGGGCTCGTCCACTTTCAGCATGGGAAGCGGCATCGGGGTCGTCGGGTCTGTGATGGTCACGCCAATGCCGATGTCGGTCAAGCCGTTGATCAGCACGATCTCGCCGGGGCCGGCTTCGGTGGCCTGCACGCGCTCCAGACCCTGAAAGGTCAGGACCTGGTTGATACGGCCTTTGACGGCTTTACCGTCCTGGCCTTCCATGACGACCACGTCCATCATGGGCTTGATCGTGCCCTGGCTGATGCGGCCCACACCAATGCGACCGACAAAGGTCGAGAAGTCGAGCGCAGAAATCTGCAACTGCAGCGGAGCTGCAGGGTCGCCCTTTTGCGCAGGCACGTGCTTGAGCACGGTGTTGAACAGGGCCGACATGTCTGGGCCCCACTGCTCACCGGGTGCGCCCTCTTCCATCGAAGACCAGCCGTTGATACCCGAGGCGTAGACCACCGGGAAGTCGAGCTGCTCGTCAGTAGCGCCCAATTTATCGAACAAGTCAAACGCAGCGTTGACCACAAAGTCAGGACGGGCGCCGGGCTTGTCCACCTTGTTCACCACCAGGATGGGTTTGAGTCCCAGTGCCAGGGCCTTCTTGGTCACGAAACGCGTTTGCGGCATAGGGCCTTCTTGCGCGTCAATCAGCAGCACCACACCGTCCACCATAGACAGCGCACGCTCGACTTCACCGCCGAAGTCGGCGTGGCCCGGGGTGTCAACGATGTTGATGTGCGTGCCTTCCCAGGTCACAGCGCAGTTTTTGGCCAGAATCGTGATGCCACGCTCTTTTTCAATGGCGTTGTTGTCCATCACGGTGTCGACGACTTTTTCGTGCTCTGCGAAGGTGCCGGACTGGCGCAGCAGTTGGTCGACCATGGTGGTTTTGCCATGGTCAACGTGGGCAATGATGGCAATGTTGCGGATCTGTTTAATGGTCATGGTTCGCTTTCTAAAACTTCTAAATTTTCTCAAAACTGTTTTGTCTTGACGGTCAGTACAGGCGTCAGGCTAAGGCCGGAGGTTCATGCAAATGAAGTGCCGGACCCGCCGATGCTGCGTTTTGCAGCATGTCCTGAACTTCAATGGGGCTGAGCAATCGCTCAGGAATCAATTCATTGGCCGTCACATGGGCGGTGCCTAAAAACGCGTAGGGATCACTGCCAAACACCTGCACAAGCGGCTGATTTTCAGCGCCCCATCGGCCAGGTTCGCCGCGCCGACGCAGCCCGCTGAGAAACCGGCCGGCATCGGCTGAGTCAAGGCTGACGCTGGGACTGCCTGCGACCAGCGACTGAGGTGCGAGAAGGCAAGCATCTCGCTCGGCTTCGTTCATGGCTTCCAGAGCCGGCAGGCTCACGCATTGGCTGTCTTTGAATCCACCGGTCTCAATGCGGCGTAAAAAGCCCAGATGCGCGCCGCATCCAATGGCTTCGCCGATGTCCTCGCCCAGTGTGCGGATGTAGGTGCCTTTGCTGCAATGCACGATGGCGCGGATGGCTGCGGGTGCGCGGTCATCGTGGGCCACACTCAAGTGCAGGGAGTGAATCACGACATGCCGCGCTTCGCGCTCCACCTCTTGCCCGGCGCGGGCGTATTCATAGAGCGCTTTGCCGTCTTTTTTAAGGGCCGAGTACATGGGCGGCACTTGCGATTGCTCGCCAGAGAACTGCTGCGTGAGTTGCTCCAGCAACGCCGGCGTGATCTGCGGTACATCGCGGGTTTCGATCACATCGCCTTCGGCATCGGCCGTGCTGGTCTTTTGCCCCAGCAGCAGCACGGCTTCGTAAGTCTTGTCGGCTTCAAGCTGCATCTGGCTGAACTTGGTGGCTGCGCCAAAGCACAAGGGCAACACGCCAGTGGCCAAAGGGTCCAGGGTGCCGGTATGCCCGGCTTTTTCGGCGCGCATCAGCCACTTGGCTTTTTGCAAAGCCTGGTTACTGGACAAGCCCAAAGGCTTGTCGAGCAAAAGCACGCCGTGTACGGGACGTCGCTTTATTTTCTGGCGGGGACTGGTGGAAGGCGTCATATATTTCGACAGGCTCGGGGCACAGCCTGCGCTGCAGCCGGCAGCACCGTTAACCCCGAACCTGTCAAAGGGCAACGGTGCGTGGGTCAGTCGTCTTGGGCGCGGGAAGAAACAGCCTTGGCAATCAAGGCATTCATGTCGGAAGCGCGCTCAGTGGTGCGGTCAAACACAAAGTGCAAGGTGGGCACAGTGTGGATCATCAACTTCTTAAACAGACCATTGCGTAAAAAACCGGCAGCCTGGTTGAGTGCTTCTTCGCACTCTTTCGTGTCACCGACCAACACGCTGAAATAAACTTTGGCGTGGGCATAGTCAGGCGTGACTTCGACAGACTGCACCGTGACCATGCCGACCCGCGGATCTTTCAACTCGCGCGCGATCAGCTCCGTCAGATCACGCTGGATCTGGTCGGCAACGCGAAAGCCGCGGTTCGGTGTAGATGATTTCTTACGCATTAAAAAATAAAGCTTAGAGGGTGTTGGTGGCAGGCGCATGACAAACACGCCCAAGGGCAAGTTTGTAACTGCGCCGCCATCAGCGCTTGCTTCAGACCTCGAGCGTCCTGGCCACTTCGCGGATTTCAAAGAACTCCAGGATGTCGCCAACCTG
>JAIPDA010000161.1 GCA_021737905.1 Rhodoferax sp. | reverse complement strand
AGTCGGTGACGATGCCGGCGATCTGCTTGCGCAAATGCTCACGCGGCGCAAACAGCGCAATCGTGTTGTCGTAGCTCTTGCTCATCTTGCGGCCGTCCAGCCCGGGAAGCGTGGCCACCGAGGCCTCGATCAGCGCTTCGGGCAGCACCAGTTGTTCGCCATACAGGTGGTTGAAGCTCTGGGCCATGTCGCGCGCCATTTCAATGTGCTGGATCTGGTCGCGCCCCACAGGCACCTGGTGCGCCTTGAACATCAAAATATCTGCCGCCATCAGCACCGGGTACATGAAGAGGCCGGCGGTCACATCGGCGTCGGCGTCGCTGCCGGCCGCGGTGTTTTTGTCCACCGAGGCCTTGTAGGCGTGGGCGCGGTTGAGCACGCCTTTGCCGGTCACGCAAGTCAGCAGCCAGGTCAGCTCGGGGATTTCAGGAATGTCAGACTGGCGGTAAAAGGTCACGCGCTCCGGGTCCAGACCGGCGGCCAGCCAGGTGGCGGCAATCTCTAGCGTGGACTGTTGAATGCGTTCAGGCTCGCCCACTTTGATCAGCGCGTGGTAGTCGGCCAGAAAGTAAAAACTCTGCACGCCGGGCGCCAGGCTGGCGCGCACTGCCGGGCGCACTGCGCCCACGTAGTTGCCCAGATGGGGCGTGCCCGAAGTGGTGATGCCGGTCAGTACGCGCAGTTCGCTCATGGGTGTTCAGGTGAGTAAAAAATAATCAGGTTAAGAAGCTGCTTCGCAGCCTACAGCAGCATGGCCAGCGGTGACAAAAGTGTTTTCAACGCGCTGAAGGTCAGGCCCATCAGGGGGCTCATCCATAGGGTGCTGACCACGCCGGTCAGCACCAGCGCCATCACAATGAAAAAGCCCCAGGGCTCGACACGCGAGACCAGCTGCGCCTGCCGCCAGGGCAGCAGGCCCACCAGAATCCGACCACCGTCCAGCGGCGGCAGTGGAAACAGGTTAAAGACAAACATCACCACGTTCACCAGCATGCCGGCGCGGCACATCTCCAGCACAAAACGCTCGGTCACGCCGGCGCCATTGGCCAGGTACAGCAACACGCCCCACATCAGCGCTTGCAAAAAGTTGGCGCCCGGGCCGGCCAGCGCCACCCAGATCATGTGTTGCTTGGGCCGGCGCAAGTTGCCAAACCTGACCGGCACCGGCTTGGCGTAACCAAACAAAAAGGTGCCTGCCGTCGCCACATACAGCAGCACCGGCATGAGGATGGTGCCCACCAGATCAATGTGCTTGATCGGGTTGAGCGTGACACGCCCCAGCACCCAGGCCGTGTTGTCGCCAAAGTAGCGGGCCACATAACCGTGCGCCGCTTCATGCACCGTGATGGCAAAGATCACCGGCAGGGCGTAGATAGCAATCGTTTGAATCAGGTTGTTGAAGTCCATGGCCGGATTGTCTCAGACGCAAGCGCTAGAGCCGGCCCTCACAGCCCCAGCACAGCCGCGTCACCGCGGCCCTGGCGCAGCACCACGCCATCGCCCCCAGCGCCCATGGCCGTCAGGTCAATCACTGTGGTGGCTTGCATGGGGCAGGCGCCCGCATCGATCACGGCCGCCAGCGCATGCTCAAACTGTCGGCGTATGTCTTGCGCGTCATTGAGCGGCTCGGTCTCACCAGGCGGTATCAAGGTGGTGGCCAGCAACGGTGCGCCGTGCATCTCCAGCAGCGCCTGCAAGGTTTTGTGCGCGGGCACGCGCAGGCCAATGGTCTTGCGCGAAGGGTGGCTCAGGCGGCGCGGCACTTCTTTGCTGGCCTCCAGAATGAAGGTGTAAGGCCCTGGCGTGGCCGCCTTGAGCAAGCGGAACTGCTTGTTGTCTACCCGCGCATAGTTGGCCAGCTCGCTCAGGTCGCGGCACAGCAGCGTCAGGTGGTGCTTGTCGTCGACCCCGCGAATGCGGCGCAGGCTGTCTGCTGCGGCCTTGTCGTCCAGGTGGCAGACCAGCGCGTAACTCGAATCTGTAGGCACCGCCGCCACGGCACCACCGGCCAGCAAGGCAACCGCTTGCTTGAGCAGGCGGGCTTGCGGGTTGTCGGGATGCACTTCAAAAAATTGGGCCATGACTTGACAACTGCTGCTGGGCTCAGGTTTCCAAAGTCTTCACAGGGAGTTGGCCCGGCACCCGGCTTTCGTAATTGGTGAGCAAGGCACCGGCCACACCGCACACGGCAATCACGGCAATGCCCGCCAGCGCCCAGTTGTCCGGCACTTGGGAAAACACCAGCCAGCCGCCCAGCATGGCAAAAGCGATCTGCGCATACAAATAAGGCGTCAAGTTAGATGCCGGTGAGCGGGTGTAGGCCAGGATCAAAAAATAGTGGCCCACTGTGCCCAGAACTCCCATCAGCAACAGCATCCCCAGCTCTGTTTGGGTTGGATTCATCCACACAAATGGCAGCATCAAAGAAGCCACCAGCGTGCCGACCCAGCCGGTGTACAAATGCATGGTCAGCGGGTTTTCTGTCTTGACCATGTGGCCGGTCAGCAGCTGAAACCAGGAGTAGGTGACCACCGCGCCCAGCGGCAGCAGCATGGGCCAAATAAAGTTATCGCCGCCCGGGCGGATGATCAGCATGGCCCCGGCAAAACCGCCAAATACCAACACCCAGCGCAGTTTGGACACCTGCTCGCCCAGCAAGCGCGCCGCCAGCAGTGTGATGACCAGCGGCACCAGCGTGCCAATGGCAGTGAACTCGGCCACCGGCAGGTATTTGAGGCTAGCAAATGCAAAAAAACTGGTGATTACCAGCAGTAAACCGCGCAACATCTGGAACCGGGGGTGCTGCGTCTTGAGCACCGCCACGCCGAAACGCGGCACCACGACCAGCGTGGTGACGACGGCCTGAAAGGAGTACCGAAACCAGATCGCCATCAGCAGCGGCAAGCTGGTGCTGATGAGTTTGGCGATGGTGTCCAGCGACGCAAATAAAGCCATCGCCGTGACCACCAACGCAATGCCGGTCAGCACCGACGGCCGTACCGGGCTGGAACTCACTGGATGCGGTCTGCCAAGAGTTCCCACACGGGCTTGAGCGTGCCGGGCAAAAAGGGCAGGGTGCCCAGGTCGGTGTGGCTCTCGTCGGGGCTGTGAAAGTCGCTGCCGCGCGAAGCCGCCAGGCCAAACTCCATGGCTGTCTCGGCGTACTTCACATATTCAAGCGCGCTGTGGCTGCCTGTGACCACCTCGACCGCCTGGCCGCCGTGGGCCTTGAACTCAGTGAACAACGCGTACTCTTCATTCGGCGTGAACTTGTAGCGCGCCGGGTGCGCAATCACCGCCACGCCGTGCGCACGGGTGATCCAGCCCACTGCGTTTTGCAGCGTGGCCCAGCGATGCGGCACAAAGCCGGGCTTGCCTTCAGTGAGGTATTTGCGAAAGACGTCTGCAGTTTCTTTGCACACCCCGGTCTCGACCAGAAAGCGCGCAAAGTGCGTGCGCGAGATCAGCTCGGGGTTGCCGACAAACTTCAGCGCGCCTTCGTAAGCGCCATAAATACCCACCTTGGCCAGGCCGTCCGACATTTCTTGCGCGCGTTCGCGCCGGCCGTTACGGGTGCTGTGCAGGCCCTGGCGCAGCTCGGCGTTGTCGGCGTCAAAACCCAGCCCGACGATATGCACCGTCTCGCCGGCAAAGGTCACAGAGATTTCAGTGCCCGTCAGGTAATGCATGCCCTGCGCCTTGGCCGCGGCAGCCGCGCGCTGTTGGCCGCCGATTTCGTCATGGTCCGTCAGCGCCCACAACTCCACGCCGTTGGCATGGGCGCGCTCGGCCAGCGCTTCCGGGGTCAGGGTGCCGTCTGAGACGACCGAGTGGCAATGCAGGTCTGCGTTGAGAATGTTTTGAGGAGTCACTGTTTGATTTTAGGCCTGATGCCCAAACAGCGCCCCAAAGGGGTCATGGATCCCCGCATTCGCGAGGATGACGGACCAATGCGTAGCCCAAACCCGTGTTAAGAAAGGGTCATGGATCCCCGCATTCGCGAGGATGACGGACCAATGCGTAGCCCAAACCCGTGTTAAGAAAGGGTCCTGAATCCCCGCATTCGCGAGGATGACGAAACTAAAAGTCCGTCATTCCTGCTGTTTTTCGTCATTCCTGCGCAGGCAGGAATCCATCCCCTGAGCTTTAAAGCTCCGCGCCTTCCACCAGAAAGCGCACGCGCCGCACGCCCTGCCATTCATCGGCGTCCAGCCGGAAGGCCAATCGCACCCTGGCCGGCAGCGACTCGGTGCGGCCAAACCAGATGCCGTCCACCGGCTGGCCCTGGTGTTTGAGCTTGAGGGCCAAGTGCTTTTCACCCACCAGCCGCTGCGACACCACTTCCACTTCTTCGCTGAAAGTGGGCGCCGCAAATCCTTGGCCCCACACCTCTTTGTGCAGCGTGTCCACCACGTCAATGCGGCGGTATTCCGGCGCCAGCGGGCCGTCGGTGGCCAGGCGGCGCGTCAGGGTCGCGGCGTCCAGCCATTCGTGCGCCACTTGCTGCAGCGCTTGTTCAAAGGTGTCAAAGTGCTCTTCATTGACCGTGCAACCGGCCGCCATGGCGTGGCCGCCAAAGCGCAGCAACACGCCCGGGTGGCGCTTGGCCACCAGGTCCAGCGCGTCACGCAAATGAAAGCCGGAAATGGAGCGGCCCGAGCCCTTGAGCTCGTGCTCTTTGCCCGGCGCGCTGCTGGCCGCAAACACAAAAGCCGGCCGGTGCAGCTTGTCTTTGATGCGCGAGGCCACGATGCCCACCACGCCTTCATGAAAGTCCGGGTCAAAAATCGCCACGGCCGGTGGCGGCTCTTCGTCCTCGTCAATCATCGCGTCGGCCGCCAGCTCGGCCTGCTCGCGCATGTCGGCCTCGATGGTGCGCCGATCGCGGTTGATGCTGTCCAGCGTGCGGGCGAGTTCTTCGCCCCGCGCGGGGTCGTCGGTCAGCAGGCATTCAATGCCCAGCGTCATGTCTGACAGGCGCCCCGCCGCGTTGATGCGCGGGCCCAGTGCAAAGCCAAAGTCAAAGGCCGAGGCCGCGTTGGCCTGGCGCGCAGCGGCCACAAACAAAGCCGCCAAGCCGGCTTGCGAGCCACCGGCGCGAATGCGCTTGAGCCCCTGCGACACCAGGCGGCGGTTGTTGGCATCCAGCTTGGCCACGTCGGCCACCGTGCCCAGCGCCACCAGCGGCAGCAGCGCATCTAACTTGGGCTGGCTGGCCGCGTCAAACACGCCACGCTGGCGCAGCTCTGCGCGCAGCGCCAGCAGTACATAAAACATCACGCCCACACCGGCCAGTGCCTTGCTTTCAAAGCTGCAAGCCGGCTGGTTCGGGTTGACGATCACATCGGCATCGGGCAACACAATGGCGCCCGCCAGCACGGCCGGCAAGTGGTGGTCTGTCACCAGCACCTGCATGCCCAACGCCTTGGCACGCGCT
>JAIPDA010000004.1 GCA_021737905.1 Rhodoferax sp. | reverse complement strand
AAGCTCTTGATCGTCTCGCAGCCGACCTGGGGCGTGGATGTGGGCGCGGCGGCGCAGATTCGCGCCGAAATTCTGGCGCTGCGCGACGCCGGCTGTGCAGTGCTGGTGGTCAGTGAGGAGTTGGACGAATTGTTTGAAATATGTGACCGCCTGCACGTGATGGCGCAAGGCCGCTTGTCGCCGGCCATTGCAACGCAGCAAGCCACTGTAGAGCTGGTGGGCGCCTGGATGAGTGGCCTCTGGCAGGCAACCGCAACTGGAGACACGCATGTGGCAGCTTGAAGCCCGGCCCGCGCCTTCGCGCGCCATGAGCTACGCCTCGCCCGTGGTGGCGCTGGTCATGACGGTGGTGGTGGCCTTTGTCATGTTTGTGGCCCTGGGCGCAGACCCGGTGCGCGGCCTGCAGGTGTTTTTGATTGAGCCCTGGAATGGCCCGCGCGCGCTCAGCGAGCTGGCGCTCAAGTCCACCTCGCTGGTGCTGTGTGCGCTGGGGCTGGCGCTGTGCTACCGCAGCAACGTGTGGAACATCGGCGCAGAGGGCCAGTACCTGATGGGCGGTATTGCGGCCGGCGGCCTGGCGATGTGGTTCACCATGAACAAGGTCGGCATGAGCAACTGGGCTTTCATGCCGCTGGCTGCGCTGGCGGGCATGCTGGGCGGCGCCTTCTGGGCGAGCATCACGGCGCTGCTGCGGGACCGCTTCAACGCCAGTGAAATTCTGGTCAGTCTGATGCTGGTGTATGTGGCCAATCATTTTTTGAGTTACCTGGTGTTCGGCCCCTGGAAAGACCCGATGGGTTTTAACTTTCCGCAGACCGTCAACTTTGACATGGGCATGCCGCGCATGCTGGCCGGTTACCGCTTGCACTGGGGCACGGTGGTGGCGCTGGTGCTGGTGGTGGCGGTGTGGCTGTTCATGGCCCGCACTTACCGGGGTTACCAGTTGCAGGTCGGCGGCCTGGCGCCGGCGGCGGCGCGCTACGCGGGCTTTTCTGCGCGCTCGGCGCTGTGGTCGTCGATGCTGGTGTCGGGCGCTTTTGCCGGCATGGCCGGCGCTTTTGAAGTGACCGGGCCGATGGGCCAGCTCATTCCGCATGCCTCAACCGGCTACGGTTTTACCGCCATCATCGTGGCCTTTGTCGGGCGCCTGCACCCGGTGGGTTGTGTGGTGGCCAGTGTCTTGCTCAGCATGTTCCTGATAGGCGGCGAACTGGCGCAGTCACGCATCGGCCTGCCGTCGGCCTTGACGGGCATCTTTCAGGGCGTGCTCTTGTTCTCGCTGCTGGCTTGCGACACCCTGATCAATTACCGCATCCGCAGAAAGGTGGGCGCATGAATGAATTAGCCCTGCTGATTGCAGCCACCTTGTCGGCCGGCACGCCCCTGGCGCTGGCCGGTCTGGGTTTGCTGATCAATGAAAAAGTCGGCGTGGTCAACCTGGGCGCCGAAGGCATGATGCTGATGGCCGCCGTGGTGGGTTTTGCGGTGGGCTTTCACACCGGCAACCCATGGCTGGCGTTTGCGGCCGGTGCGGTGGCCGGCGCGCTGGGTGCGGCCTTGTTTGGTCTGCTGGTGATCTGGCTCAACACCAACCAGTACGCCACCGGCCTGGCCATCAGCTTGTTCGGCGGCGGCTTTTCGGCCTTTGTCGGCGTGGCTTACGTGGGCAAAAAGCTGGACATGCATATGAATTACGCCGTGCCCGTCCTGAGCGAGCTGCCTTTTGTCGGTCCGGCTTTGTTCAAGCAGCACCCCATGGTTTACCTCACTTTCTTGGCCGCTTTGGCGATTGCCTGGTTTTTCGGGCGCACGCGCACTGGTTTGGTGCTTCGTAGTTTGGGAGAAAGCCCTGAGTCTGCGCACGGCCTGGGCTACCGGGTGCGGCTGATGCGCATGGCCTGCGTCATGGCCGGCGGCGCCCTGTGCGGCGTGGCGGGCGCTTACCTCAGCGTGGTGTACGCCCCCATGTGGGTTGAGGGCATGGTGGCCGGGCGCGGCTGGATTGCGCTGGCGCTCACGGTGTTTGCCACCTGGCGCCCGGTACGGCTATTGCTAGGTGCTTATCTGTTTGGCGGGGTGACCATGCTGCAATTGCAGCTGCAAGGCATGGGGGTGGACGTTCCGGCGCCTATCATGAGCATGCTGCCTTACCTTGCTACAGTTGTGGTGTTGGTACTGATCTCGCGAAATCCGGGCTGGATACGGCGTAACATGCCGGCTTCAATGGGCAAACCCTTTCACCCGGGCGCCTGAGTTGAATTCTTTTTTTTGAAGCTGCTTTTGCATTTTTTATGAAGGACTCATGATGAAATTGTTTTCCAAGCGATCACTGCTCGCGCTGGCTGCGGTCGGCACTTTGTCAGTCGCCCTGGTGGGCTGTGGCAAAAAAGAAGCGCCGCCTGCGCCGGCTGCTGCTGCGCCCAAGGCTGAGCCCCTCAAAGCTGCCTGGGTCTATGTGGGCCCGGTTGGCGAGGCCGGCTGGACTTTTGCGCATGACCTGGGCCGCAAGGCTGTTGAGGCCGAGTACGGTGACAAGCTCAAGACCACCTTTGTTGAGAAAGTGCCTGAAGGCCCTGACGCTGAGCGTGTGATCCGTGACCTGGCCCAGCAAGGCAACAAGATCATCTTCGCTACCAGCTTCGGCTACATGGAGCCCATGCTCAAGGTTGCCAAGGACTTTCCGGACGTCAAGTTTGAGCACGCCACCGGCTACAAAACGGCTGACAACATGCGCGTCTATGATGCTCGCTTTTACCAGGACACTTACCTGGCAGGCATCATTGCCGGCAAGATGACCAAGACCAACACCCTGGGCTTTGTCGGTTCTTTCCCGATTCCTGAAGTGCTGCGCAACATCAACGCCTTCACCCTGGGCGCGCAATCGGTCAACCCCAAGATCAAGACCAAAGTGGTCTGGGTCAGCACCTGGTTTGACCCACCGAAAGAGTCTGAAGCTGCTCAAGCGCTGATCAACGGCGGCGCCGACGTTCTGCTGCAAAACACCGACTCCACCGCTGTGCTGCAAACCGCCGACAAGGCCGGTAAGTACGCTTTCGGCTGGGACTCTGACATGAGCGCCTTCGGCGGCAAGGCCCACCTGGGTTCGGCCATCGTGGACTGGAGCAACTACTACAAGAAGTCGATCAAGGAAGTCATGGACGGTTCCTGGAAGGGCAACACCGTCACCCGTTGGGGCGTGGCTGAAGGCCAGAACGACCTGGTCAAAATCCCTGATGTCGTGCCTGCTGACGTCAAGGCCAAGGTGGACGAGTTGAAGGCTGGCATGAAAGCCGGTACCTTCGAAGTCTTCACCGGCCCGATTCTGGACAACACCGGCAAAGAGCGTCTGGCCAAGGGCACCGCTGCGGATGACGAGTGGCGTGGCAAGATTGACTTCTACGTCAAGGGCGTTGAAGGCAAGATCCCTTCCGGCAAGTAAGCCGATGGCCTGCGTGACGCTCGCTGAGGCGCGCGTCACGGCACAAGGGGTTGCTTGAATAGCGGCGTTTGCGCAGCTCTCAGGCAGCCCCTTTTTCTTTGAGTGCTTGTTTTGTTGTGGAAACTTCATGATCGAGAAAACACTGTGGCACCCTGTCGGCAAGGCCGTTGACCTGGCCGGCTCTCCCAAGGCCGTGCTGCTGCTTCAAGAAGACGTGGTGATCTGGCAGACGCCTGACGGCCGCTTTCAGGCCTGGGCCGACCGCTGCCCGCACCGGGGCGCCAAGCTGTCCTTGGGCCGCGTGCAAGACGGGCAGTTGGAGTGCGCTTACCACGGCTGGCAGTTCGACGGCGCCGGTCAATGCCGCGGGATTCCGGCTTTGCCTGGCTTCACACCGCCGGCCGGCCACCGCGCCTGCACGCATGAGGCGCGTGAAGCCTACGGCCTGGTCTGGGTGCGGCTGGCGCCTGGCGAACAAGCCCTGCCGGTGTTTGCTGCTGAGTCCGACGAGCGCTTGCGCAAGGTCAACTGCGGACCCTACCTGGTGAACAGCAGCGCGCCGCGCGTGGTGGAGAATTTTCTGGATCTGGCGCATTTCGGTTTTGTGCACGAGGGCTGGCTGGGCAGCCGCGACGCCACCAGCGTGCCCGCTTACGAGGTGCAGATGACGCCCACCGGCGTGCTGGCCACCGGTTGCAAGGCGGTGCAGCCGCGCTCCTCGGTGCATGCCACGGCCAGCGCCATGGTCGAGTACAGCTACGAAGTGATCGGCCCCTACACCGCCGTGCTGACCAAGGTGCCAGAGGCCGGCAGCGCGGCCATTGCCGACTTGCGCGAGTCGATCGCCTTGTTTGTCTGCCCGGTGACGCCGGAGAGCTGTGAGGTGTGGATACGCATGGCGATGAACGATTTTGAATCGCCCGACCACAAACTCACGGATTTTCAGGACACGATTTTTGGCCAGGACAAACCGGTGCTCGAATCGCAGCGGCCTAAGCGTTTGCCACTGGCTGCCGGCGCCGAGTTGCATTGCGCCGCGGACAAGACTGCGGTGATGTACCGCCGGCACCTGCTTGAAGCCGGCATCACATTTGGAGTTTGCTGATGTTCAAAGTCCCTGCGGTGAGCGCCGAGCGCCTGCCCGAACTGCTGCGGCGTATGCCCAAGGCCGAGCTGCATATTCACATCGAGGGCTCGCTCGAACCCGAGCTGATTTTTGCACTGGCCCAGCGCAACGGCCTGGCCCTGCCGTATGCCGATGTGGAGGCGCTGCGCCGCGCGTACGCCTTTACCAACTTGCAAAGTTTTTTAGACATTTACTACGCTGGCGCCAGCGTGCTGATCACCGAGCAGGATTTTTACGACATGGCGCGGGCTTACTTTGTGCGTGCCGCGCAAGACGGCGTGCTGCATGCCGAACTGTTCTTTGACCCGCAAACCCACACGGCGCGGGGCGTGTCCATGGCGACTGTGGTCAAAGGTTTGCACCGCGCCTGTGTGGACGCGCAGGCCGAGCTCGGCGTGAGTGCTTTGCTGATCATGTGTTTTTTACGGCACCTGAGCGAAGAAGAGGCTTTTGCCACGCTGGAGCAGGCGCTGCCGTTTCGCGAGCACATCGTGGGCATCGGTCTGGACTCGGGCGAAGTCGGCAACCCGCCTGAAAAATTCACGCGGGTGTTTGCGCGCTGCCGCCAACTCGGCTTCCGGCTGGTGGCGCATGCGGGCGAGGAGGGGCCGCCGGCCTATGTGTGGACGGCGCTCAACGAGCTCAAAGTTGAGCGCATTGACCACGGCGTGCAGTCCATGCATGACGCTGCGCTGCTGCAGCGGCTGGCGCAAGACCGCATTCCCCTGACGGTGTGCCCGCTGTCCAACCTCAAGCTCTGCGTGTACCCCGATCTGGCCAGCCACACCCTGGGGCAGCTCCTGGATGCCGGCATTGCCGCTACCGTGAACTCGGACGACCCGGCTTACTTTGGCGGCTACATGAATGAGAACTTCACACAGACATTCGCCGCCTTGCCCTTGAACGCCACCCACGCCTACTTGCTGGCGCGCAACAGTTTTGAGGCCAGCTTCATCGACAAGTCGGCCCAGCAGATCTTCATCAAGCAGTTGGATGAATCGTTTGAAAAATTCCGCTGATGGGCGCTGACACCCGAAGCCCCGGGCCGTGGGCGATTGCCTTGGCCGGCATGGCGTCGCTGGGTGTGGCCATGGGCATTGGCCGCTTTGCCTTCACGCCCATCTTGCCCATGATGCTGGCCGACGGCGTGCTCGATCTGCCGGCGGCGAGCTGGCTGGCCAGCGCCAACTACCTGGGTTATTTGGTCGGTGCGCTGCTGTGCATGTTGCAGCCTTGGCTGTGGACGCGCTTTCCAAGTCTGCCGTCCTTGGCTTTTTCGCAGCTGGTGCGCGCCGGCCTGCTCATGACCGGGGTGCTCACGCTGGCCATGGGCTGGTTGGAGGCGCCGGCCTGGCCGTTGTTGCGGTTTTTAGCGGGCGTCACCAGCGGTGTGGTGTTTGTCTACACCACGGGCTGGTGCCTGTGGCGGCTGGCCAGCCTGGGCGTGCCGACCATGGGCGGATTTATTTACATGGGGGCAGGTGCAGGCATTGTGTTGAGCGGCTTGGCCGCCAGCGGCATGGTCGCGTGGCAATGGACGGCAGCCGGCGCCTGGCTGGTGTTTGGCGCGCTGGCTTTTGTACTGAGTGCGCTGGCCTGGCGCTACTTGCAAGGCGGCAACGAGCGCCTGCAGCCGCTGGCCTCCCGCAGCCCTCAACAATCCGGACAAGTCCCGGCAGACCCACAAGCTGTTCAGGCCGGCCACAACGCCGCTGAAATGATGCTGCTGACGCTGGCCTACGGACTGGCGGGTTTTGGTTACATCATCACCGCGACATTTTTGCCGGTGATTGCGCGCAGTGCCTTGCCCGGCTCGCACTGGCTGGACTTGTTCTGGCCGCTGTTTGGCGCCGGTGTGATGCTGGGGGCCTGGCTGGCCACACGTATTCGCCAGGTAAGGGACTTCAGGTATTTGCTGCTCATGGCTTACCTGATTCAAGCCTTCGGTATTTTGCTGAGTTTGTGGAGCCCTGGCCTGGCTGGCTTTGCCATCGGCAGTTTGCTCTTGGGTATACCTTTCACGGCCATCACTTTTTTTGCCATGCAGGAGGCGCGACGCCTTCAGCCAGCAAGTGCCTCGAGCTTCATGGGCTTGATGACAGCTAGCTACGGCATCGGTCAGGTTGTCGGGCCGCCGCTGACCGGCTGGCTGCTGCAAGTCCAGCGTACGCCCGGCGACGCGTTCAAGTTAGCGCTGGAAATTGCTGCTGCGGCATTGCTTTTGGGTGCGGCGCTGTATGCCTTGTTGGTGCGGGCGTATCCGCTTGTGCGCCCTGTGTCTCGTTAGAATACACAGCTCTTGAGCGCTGTCACGGCGCGCAAGAGCCTTCTTGTTACCGTGGCCATGTAGAGGACTACCATGTATAAAAACCTCGCAGCCGCGTTCGCGGCCGCCTGTTTTATTTCCCCCGTTTTTTCACAAACGACGCCTGCGGCCCCTGCGCCTTTGAAAGTTGGCTTTCTATACGTCACGCCCGTCACTGACGCCGGTTGGGTGCGTCAGCATGAAAACGGCCGGCAGGCGGTGCAAGCTGCGCTGGGCACGCAAGTCAAAACCAGCTTTGTTGAAAATGTGCCCGAAGGCCCGGACGCCGAGCGCGTCATCCGTGACCTGGCGCTGCAGGGCCACAAGCTGATCTTTACCCCCAGCTTTGGTTATATGGAGCCCACGCTCAAGGTGGCCAAAGATTTTCCGGACGTGAAATTCGAGTCGGTCACCGGTTACAAAACCAGCGCCAATGTGGCCACCGTCAACGCGCGTTACTACGAGGGTCGCTACCTCGCAGGCATCGCCGCAGCGCGCATGAGCAAGACGCAGGTGGCCGGCTATGTGGCGGGCTTTCCTATTCCCGAAGTTCTGCAAGGCATCAACGCTTTTGCACTCGGCATGCGCTCAGTGAACCCGCGTGCAGAAGTCAAAGTGATTTGGCTCAACGCCTGGTTTGACCCGCCGCGTGAGCGTGATGCGGCCATGACCTTGTTCAACCAGAACGCGGATGTGTTGGCCTTTCACACCGCCTCCAATGCCGTGATGACCGCCGCACAAGAGCGTGGCAAGATGGCTGTGGCCTACCACTCTGACATGCGCAGCGTAGCGCCCGACGCTCAAATTCTGGCCGTGACACACCAGTGGGGCGACTACTACACCCGCCGCGCCCGCGAGGTGCTGGCCGGCACCTGGCAAAGCGGTAATGTGTGGGGCGGCGTCAAAGAGGGCATGGTCCGCGTCGGCGACTTCGGCCCCAAGGTGCCGGCCGCCGTGCAGCAAGAAGTGCTGGCCCGCCAGAAAGACATGGCCGGCGGCAAACTGCAACCCTTCTCCGCGGGCAAAGCCCCTGTGCTGAGCAATACCGGCGCAGTGGTGATCGCTGCCGGCAGCACCATGTCAGACGCGCAGATTCTGGGCATGAACTTCCTGGTGCGAGGCGTGCAAGGCAGCCTCCCCAAATAGTGAATTGTTTAATTGAATTAATTGGGGTCAGACCCCAATTCACGGGGCCCCGTTAACGAGGCTCCACTTAACGCCTTTCGCCTTGCAGGGCCACTGCTGAACTGAGCTAACCTTGAAGCCATGAAAGCCTACCGCGCCGCCATCCTCCGTTTTGCTGATGACCATGCCGCTGTCTATGAAGAAGACGGCTTGCTGGTGGTAGCGCCCGACGCCAGCGGCCGCCAGCGTGTCAAGGCCGTGGGGGCTTGGCACGAACTGGCGCCGCAGTATGCGCACTTGAAGGTGGCGCATTTGCCCGGCCGCATTCTGGCGCCCGGCTTTGTGGACATGCACATTCATTGCCCGCAGGTGGACGTGATCGGCTCGCCCGCCGACGGCTTGCTGCCCTGGCTGGAGAACTACACTTTTCCGCAGGAAGCCCGCTTTGCTGACCCGGCGCACGCGGCCGAGGTGGCTGCTTTCTTTTTGGACGAGCTGGCCCGCAACGGCGTGACCACGGCGCTAGCCTTTGCCACTTCGCACCCTGCCTCTGTCAACGCCTTGTTTGAAGCTGCAGAGGCGCGCAGCCTGCGCTTGATCACGGGCAAATGCCTGATGGACCGGCATTCGCCCGACGGCGTGCGCGACGAGACCGAGCAAAGCCTGATCGACACCGAGGCCTTGATCCAGCGCTGGCACGGCCGGGGCCGGCTCGGCTACGCCATCACGCCCCGCTTTGCGCCCAGCTGCTCAGACGCGCAGCTGCGTGGCGCAGGCGAACTCGCCGCCAAGTACCCTGACGTCTGGGTGCAGTCGCATGTGGCCGAGAACCACGATGAGATTGCCTGGGTGCGCTCGCTGTACCCGGAAGCCCGCAGTTACCTGGCGGTGTACGAGCAGTTCGGGCTCTTGCGCCCGCGCAGCGTTTACGCGCACTGCATTCACTTTGATGACACCGACCGCGCCCTGATGCGCGCCAGCGGCGCGGCTGCTGCCATCAGCCCGACCAGCAACCTTTTTTTAGGCAGCGGTTTTTTTGACTACGAAGGCGCAGACCGCGTCGGCTTTGCCTACGGCCTGGCCAGCGACGTGGGCGGCGGCACCAGCTTCAGCCCTTTTCACACCATGCTGGCGGCCTATTACGTGGGGCGTGAAGGCCACAGCAAAACCGGCCTGTCGCTCAAGCCGCAGCAACTGTGGTGGCAGCACACGGCGGGCGCGGCACAGGCGCTGGGCCTGGGCGGCGTGGTGGGTAATTTGCAGCCGGGCTGCGAAGCCGACTTTGTGGTGCTCAACCCTGCGGCCACGCCGCTGCTGGCGCGCAAGACCGCGCTGGCCGCCAGCCTGGACGAGCTGCTGTTCGCCATGATCGTGCTGGGTGACGACCGGCTGATCGAGTGCACGGTGGTTTCGCAGGCGCTGGCTGCGCTGCCTACAATGAAGCCCATTCAAGATTTACCCACCTGAGCACCGCACCATGAGCATCAAAAGCGATAAATGGATACGCCGCATGGCCGAGACGACCGGCATGATCGAGCCCTTCGAGCCCGGTCAGATCCGGCAAGCCGCCGACGGCCAGAAGATCATCAGCTACGGCACCAGCAGCTATGGCTACGACATCCGCTGCGCCCCTGAGTTCAAGGTCTTCACCAACATCCACAGCACGGTGGTGGACCCGAAAAACTTCGACGAAAAAAGCTTTGTTGATTTCCACGGCGACAGCTGCATCATTCCGCCCAACAGCTTTGCGCTGGCCCGCACAATGGAGTATTTCCGCATCCCGCGCAACGTGCTGACCATCTGCCTGGGCAAAAGCACTTACGCGCGCTGCGGCATCATCGTCAACGTGACACCCTTCGAGCCCGAATGGGAAGGTTATGTCACCCTGGAGTTTTCCAACACCACGCCGTTGCCGGCCCGCATTTATGCGGGCGAAGGTTGCGCGCAGGTGCTGTTCTTTGAAAGCGACCCGGACGACGTCTGCGAAGTCAGCTACAAAGACCGCGGCGGCAAGTACCAGGGCCAGACCGGCGTCACCCTGCCCCGGGCCTGAGTCGGGCAGGCAAGGCCAACCATGAAGCTGAGCCGGCTGTTTCAGCCACGCAACCCGCTGTTTTGGATCATGCTGAGCTTGAATGCTTTGTCGATGGTCATCGGCTGGCTCTTGCATCACCGGCCCTTGAACACCTTGGGCATGTTGGTTTTGGGTGGCTTTGCCTTGAGCAACGCCATCCTGGGCACCTGGTTGGCCTGGCGCCTGGTTAAGGAGCCGCCGCACGGTAAGGCAGAGCCCTGACAAGCTGCCTAAAACCCTCGCGCCGGTGGCTTATTCGGGAATGAGACAATAGGGCATCTATGACGTCTTCATTTTCAAATCTCAATCTGGCCGAGCCGATTGCCCGCGCCGTGGCCGAAATGGGCTACGAGTCCATGACGCCCATCCAGGAACAGGCCATTCCCATTGTTTTGCAGGGCAAAGACGTGATGGGCGCAGCCCAGACCGGCACCGGCAAAACAGCCGCTTTTTCTTTGCCGCTGCTGCAGCGCATGATGGCCCACGAAAACCCCTCGACCTCGCCGGCCCGCCACCCGGTGCGCGCGCTGGTGCTCTTGCCCACACGCGAGCTGGCCGACCAGGTGGCTCAGCAGGTCAAGCTGTACGCCAAGTACACCAACTTGCGCAGCGCCGTGGTTTTTGGCGGCATGGACATGAAGCCGCAAACGGCCGAGCTTAAAAAAGGCGTCGAGGTGCTGGTGGCGACGCCGGGTCGTTTGCTGGACCACATCGAAGCCAAGAACGCGGTGCTCAACCAGGTCGAGTACGTGGTGCTCGACGAGGCCGACCGCATGCTGGACATCGGCTTTTTGCCGGACCTGCAGCGCATCTTGAGCTACCTGCCCAAAAAACGCATCACCTTGCTGTTCTCGGCGACTTTCTCGCCCGAGATCAAGCGCCTGGCGTCGAGCTATCTGCAAGACCCGGTCACCATCGAGGTGGCCCGCTCCAACGCCACGGCCTCGACTGTCGAGCAGCATTTCTACAGTGTGGGCGCAGACGACAAGCGCCGCGCCCTGCACCAGATTCTCAAAACGCGCGGCATCAAGCAGGCTTTTGTGTTCGTCAACAGCAAGCTCGGTTGCGCGCGGCTGGCCCGCTCGCTGGAGCGTGAAGGTCTGAAGACCACCGCGCTGCACGGCGACAAGAGCCAGGACGAGCGGTTGAAAGCGCTGGAGGCCTTCAAAAAGGGCGAGGTCGATTTGCTGGTGTGCACCGACGTTGCGGCCCGCGGTCTGGACATCAAAGACGTGCCGGCGGTTTTCAACTTTGACGTGCCTTTCAACGCCGAAGACTACGTGCACCGCATCGGCCGCACCGGCCGCGCCGGCGCATCGGGTCTGGCCGTGAGCTTTGTGGCGCCCAGCGACACGCGGCTGGTGGCCGATATTGAAAAACTGATCAACGCCAAGATCGAGATCGAGCCGGTGGAGTTTGAAGAAGACCGCCCGCGCATCAGCGAGCAAGGCCGCATCAACGACGGCCGGCGCATGTACCGTGAAGCCGAAGGCTCTGAACAGCCTGACGAACCGGGTGTTGCCGCGCCGGCCCCGCGGGAGCGTCGCGAAATTCGTGAGACACGCGAAGCGCGTGAGCCACGTGAGCGCCGCGAGTACGCGCCGCGCCGCAGCAACGCGCCGCGAGACCCTTTCTTTGACCAGCCCTACGAGCCTGGCCAGCCTGCGCAAGAGCAGCCTGCCTGGGAAACTGCCGCTAAGTCTGCGTCGCCGCGAGGCATTTCGGCCAATATCAAACCCAAGAAAAAAGTGGCTGCACTTTTCAAGACAGTCACCGAGCCGCAGACCTGAGCGCTGCGCTCTTGAAACAAAGCCCGGCTCATTGCGATGCCGGGCTTTTTTTGTTTGACTTCATGGCTTCACACCCAACCGCGATCAATTCATAGGCGCCGGTCGTCTGGCCCAGGCGTGCCGCTGTCAGGCAGCCGCCCCAGACGCAACCCGTGTCCAGCGCCAGGGTGTTGTCACGCAGGTGTGGCCCGGTGTCCAGCGCATCCAGTCCCACGGTGGACCAATGGCCAAAAGCAATCGGCGTGCCCGCCGTGAGCCGCCCCGGCACATGGAACCAGGGCATGAAGCCCTGGGGCGCTGTGCTGGCCGCGCCTTTCGTTTGAAACTCCATTTCACCCTGCGGGCTGCAAAAGCGCAGGCGTGTGAGCGCATTGACGATCACGCGCAGCCGGTCCTTGCCGCGCAGGTCCTCGTGCCAGAGCGCTGGCGTGTTGCCGTACATGCCGGTCAAAAAATCCATGAAATGCGGACTGCGCAGCGCTTGCTCGACTTCGCCGGCCAGCTCCAGCGTGCGCTTAGCCGTCCACTGCGGCAGCACGCCGGCATGCACCAACAGCCAGCCTTCAACCTGCAAGGCCATGTGTTGGTGGCGAACCCAGTCCAGCCAGGCGGCATTTTGCGGCGATTGCAGGATCGCATCCAGGGTGTCACCGCGGTGCTGCGGGCGCAGGCCGTAGCCCACCATCAGCAGGTGCAGGTCGTGGTTGCCGAGCAGGCACCGGGCTGAATCACCCATGTCTGCCAGGGTTTGCAGCAGGGCCAGCGAGTCCGGGCCGCGGTTGACCAGGTCGCCCAGCAGGTAGATGGTGTCGCGGCTGGGCGAGAAATCAATGATGCGTAAAAGTCGCTGCAAAGGCTCGTGGCAGCCCTGCAGGTCACCGATGAAGTAAAGTGCCATGTCTTCATTTTCGTCTGCTTTCATGGATATTTTGCTGATCGTCTTGCTGACCTTGCTCAATGGCGTGTTCGCCATGTCGGAGCTGGCGCTCGCATCGAGCCGTAAAGCGCGCCTGACGGCGGCGGCTGAAGCCGGCGACAAGGGCTCGCAGGCCGCACTGAGCTTGCTGGCCAACCCGACGCAGTTTTTATCGTCTGTGCAGGTGGGCATCACCTCGATCGGTATGCTCAACGGCATCATCGGGGAGGCAGCGTTCAGCGGCGCATTGTCTGCCCTGATACAGACCTGGGGCGTGTCGGTGCGAGCTGCCGACATCTCGGCCACGGCGCTGGTGGTGGTGGTTATCACCTACATCACCATCGTTTTCGGCGAGTTGGTGCCCAAGCGCATTGGCCAGCTTTACCCCGAAACGGTTGCCCGGCTGGTCGCGCGTCCCATGATGTGGGTCGCCATAGGCGCGCGGCCTTTTGTACGCCTGCTTTCATTCAGCACCCATGTTGTGCTGAAACTTCTGCGTGTAGACAACGAAGCCAGTCGGGCTGTCACCGAGGAAGAAATCACCGCCAGTCTGGAAGAGGGCGTGAGCGCCGGCTTGATCGAAGAGCATGAGCACCAGATGGTGCAAAACGTTTTTTCGCTTGACGACCGCCAGCTGACATCCCTGATGTTGCCGCGCTCTGAAATTCAATGGCTAGAAGCGAACGACACACTGCCGCAGGCCATTGCCAAAGCCAGCGTCACCGGACATTCCTGGTACCCGGTGTGCCGTGGCAGCCTCGATGAAGTGGTGGGCGTGGTCAAGTCAAGCGATCTGCTGGCGCAGTCGCAAGCCGATGCAAACGGCACTGCTGTTCAGGCAAAGCGCGTTGCGGACTGCACCCTGCCGGCGGTTTTTGTGCCCGAGTCGCTCAGCGGCATGGAGTTGCTTGAGCAGTACCGCGAACGCTCCACCCGTATCTTGCTGGTGGTTGACGAATACGGTGTGGTACAGGGGATGATGACGCCACTGGACATGCTGGAAGCCATCACGGGTGAGCTTCAGCCCGGCGCGCAGGTGGACGCCTGGGCAACCCAGCGCGCCGATGGCAGCTGGCTGCTCGATGGCGTGATGCCGGTGTCCGAACTCAAGGCCAGGCTGGACATCCGGCAGCTGCCGGGCGAAGAGCGTGGCCGCTACAACACGGTGGCTGGCTTGTTGCAAAGCGTCTCGGGTCGCTTGCCGGCCAAGGGAGAAAAAATTGAAACTGCAGGCTGGTGTTTTGAGATCACGGGCCTGGACGGCAAACGCATAGACACCGTGCTGGCCAGCCGGACATCACCCGAGGCCTGATCGCCGCGCTCAAGTCAATGCGCCACTGCTGAGCAAGCTCAGGGCGTAGCAGCTGCCGGTCTGCCGGCGGGTGTCACTGCCGGCGTGACCGTGATGGTCACCTCGTTAGCGCCGAAGTTGGAAACCTGCAGCTGAACTGTGGCAACCCTGTCACCTTTGCTGAAAGTCAGCAAGCTCAGTTTGGAGTAAGAGCTCGATGTCAGCGCCCAGCCTGAGCCGGGCAGGCCGTCACGGAAGTAAGCAAAAACAGCTTGAGGCTCGCCCGGTACGGTCAAGCTGATGCGGCCCATCCAGCGATTTCCTGAACCCATCACCAAAGATTCTTGCGGCCTGACTGTGGCGCCTTGGGGTATGGGCATGTCGCCGGCCAGTTGCTTGGCTGAGGCCTCAGGGGGAGCGGCACTGTCTTTGCTTGTGCCCAGGTCTACATTGGCGCAGGCCATGAGCGTTGATGCGGCGCAAAGGATGATCAGCGACTTGAAAGTGTTCATGGTGGCAGGTGACAAAGCGTCAGCGCATACCGGTGTATCCGGCTGCTCTCTTGGCTCATCCTTCAGCCTTGGATTGTAGCCAGTCAGCCCGGCGAATGGCTTGATTGGGCGGCCACTATGCGTTTGAATTCTGCTTCTATTTCGCTCAGTGTGACCAGCAGTTCGTTGCCATTCCAATCGAGCGATTTACTTGAGCCGGTTTGTTGTCGTTGGGCTGCCAGTGCCAGGGTCTGTTCAGCTTTTTCAAATGCCAGGGCTGCGGCCGTTGCACTCACGGCATGACAACTGCCCTTCATTTTGTGCAGAAGTTTGCCGACGCCTTCAGCGTCGCCAGCCTGCAGGCTCTGTGCAAAGTCAGTTTGCCAAGGCGCGAGTTGACGAATGAAAGCATCGGCCAGCCGGCTCAACAGGTCTGAGCGATTGCCAATCTGGCTGTTCAGTCGATGAAGGTCTATGTGCGTTTGCTGCGGCGTCATTCAGACAGGCCTTGCTTGAGATGAATTTGCACGTGCGCATCCAAAAAGCCGCGCATTCTTTCCATGTTAATCGGTTTGGGGAAAAACAGCACGCCAGGCGGCAGGCCGCCCCGGCGCTCGATCTCTTCCATGCTCAAGCCAGACAGCACGAGGGTGGAAATGGAGCAGTATTCCGCATGGCTGCCCATCATGCTGAGCAGACGAAAGCCGTCAAAGGGCTCCATGTTGAGGTCGGTGATGAGTAAATTGGGGCGAATCCGTTCGAGTTGCATCACGGCGTCCAGGCCATCGGTGGCGACGGTGCAACGCACTTGCGGGTAATGGGTTTCGAACATGCTGATCAGGGCGAGGGCCGAAACATCGTCATCTTCCACGATCAAGACATTGACTTGCTGGGAGGCAGGGCGTGCGTTGGGCAGACCCTGTGGCCTGTTGCCCCGGTTTAAGGTGGCTAGACGCAGCATAGCCTTAGGCCCCATTTTTTGATCCAGGGCGTCAATCGAGCTGCGCAAAATCCGCCGGTGGCCGCCGTTTGTCTTGACCGCCGGCAGCTGACCCGAGTCAACCAATTTTTGAACAGATGTGCGTGACAAGCCCAAAATTTGAGCCGCTTCACCAATGCCAACAAAGTCAACAGCCATTTTTTTTCCTACTTGCCAAGCAGCGTGTGTTGCTAGCCTGTGACCAACATTGTCGCCCATGGGATTTTTGTAAAAATTAAACTTAAGAACTCATATTTTTGTAAAAAACGGTTTTAAGTATATCTAAAAAATTCATTTATCGATTTTTCGTCAGAAAAGTGTGAATAAACAGAAATTTTGTCAATTCCACCGGTGCTTGTTTGAATTTACCTGAGCTTTGCCGCTTCAAGCGGGCTGCGTTTGGCTTTCTGCGGCCTGGAAGTGCTTAACTCTTTTAAATAGCAAATTGATATGGACTTCAACGAATTCAGCATTGGACAAGGCAACAGGCGTTTTTTAAAGTAAGCCACTTCACCTTTATCAAGCTATTGACTCTCATGTTGATCATTTTTTCAATGCCAATGCCACCGGCCCGTTTAAAAGGTTTTTCATCTTGAACCCCCAGGCCAATTCCACCATCCTGAGTTTCGAGGCGCTTCGAGATTTTATTGAAGCTGCGCTGAGCAGCCAAGGCTTGCCGCAGGCCGACGCCTACAAGGTCGCCACTTTGATGGCCGAGGCCGACATGCAGGGCTCTGACGGCCATGGCGTGATCCGCCTGCCCATGTACATCAAGCGCATACAGGCCGGCGGCATCAACAAAAACCCGGTCATCAAGGTGGTGCATGAGCGCGCTGCCATGGCCGTGGTCGATGGTGACAACGGCATGGGGCACCTGGTGGTGTCGCATGCGGTGGACCTGGCGATTGAAAAAGCCCGGCAGTGCGGCGTGGCCTGGGTCAGCACCCGCTTTAGCAACCATGCCGGCCCGGCTTCTTTGTATGCGCGCAAGCCCTTGCAGCACGACATGCTGGGCCTGTACTTTGCCGTGGGCAACGCCAACCATCTGCCGCCCTGGGGCGGTATGGACATGCTGCTGTCGACCAACCCGATTGCCGCCGGCATTCCAACCGCCGACGAGCCGCCGGTGGTGCTCGACATGGCGACCACGGTGGCCGCGTACGGCAAGGTCAAGGCCAAAGCCAAGCGCGGCGAGATGATGCCCGAGGGCTGGATGATCGACCGCCAGGGCAAACCGCTGACCGATCCGAAGCGCGCCGAAGAAGGCTTTTTATTGCCGATCGGCGAGCACAAGGGCTATGGACTGGCGCTCATCGTCGGCCTGCTGGCCGGTACGCTGGGCGGCGCGGCCATGGGGCGTGAGGTGGTGGACTTCAACGCTGACCATGTCACTGTCACCAACACCGGCCAGGCTATTTTGGTGATTGACCTGAGCGCCTTCGGCGATCCGGCGGTCTTCAAGCACGCGGTCGATGCGCTGGTCAAAGACATCCGCGGCAGCGAAAAGCTGCCCGGCGTGGACCGCATCTGGCTGCCCGGCGAACAAAGCCACGAGCGCCGCCAGCGCTACCAGAGCGGCGGCATTCCCATTGTCAACGCCCTTGTCACCGAACTCCAGTCCCTGGCCCGGGAGCTGGGCATTGCACCCCTCATTTAAGAACTCCGACCATGATCTCCTCCATCAATCCCGCCACCGACCAGCTGCTTGCCGAGTTTGCAGTCCACACCGAGCAGCAAATTGACCGCCAATTGGCGCAAGCGGCCAAGGCACAAAAAAGCTGGGCCCAACTGGACGTGCAGGCGCGCCGCCCCCACCTGAACAAGGTCGCTGCAACACTGCGCCAGCAAAAAGAAGCGCTGGCCCGCATCATCAGCCTGGAGATGGGCAAGCCCCTGAGCGAAGCACTCGGCGAAGTCGAGAAATGCGCCTGGAACTTTGATTTTTATGCCGAGCAAGGCCCGGTTTTTCTGGCCGACCAGGTGGTTGCCAGCGCCGCCACCGACAGCCGCATCGTCTACGACCCGCTGGGTCTGGTGCTGGCCGTGATGCCCTGGAACTATCCTTTCTGGCAGGTCATGCGCGCGGCTGCACCGGTGCTCATTGGCGGCAACGGGATGGTGCTCAAGCACGCCAGCAACGTGCCGCAATGCGCGATGGCGCTGGAGCAGGTGTTCAAAGACGCCGGGCTGCCCGAGGGTTTGTTTTGCACCATGATGGTGGGCGCTTCTGCGGTTCCCCGATTGATTCAGGACGATCGCATTGCCGCCGTTACTTTCACCGGCTCGACGCCGGTGGGCCGCAGCATTGCGTCGGTGGCCGGACAGGCGCTGAAAAAACAGGTGCTTGAACTCGGCGGCTCGGACCCCTTCATCGTGCTGGCCGATGCCGACATCGAGGCCGCTGCTGCGGTGGGCGTGAAGGCGCGCTTTCAAAACACCGGGCAAAGCTGCATTTCGTCCAAGCGTTTCATTGTTGAAGAGTCCGTGGCCGGGCGCTTCGTGGACGCCTTTGTAGCGATCACGCAAAAGCTCGTGGTCGGCGACCCGTTTGCCCCTGCCAGCACCATCGGCTCGATGGCGCGTCGCAACCTGCGCGATGAACTGCATGCACAGGTGGTGGCCTCGGTCGGGGAGGGGGCCAAGTTACTCACGGGTGGAAACCCCATGGAGGGGCCTGGCGCTTTCTATCAACCTACGGTGCTTGACCATGTCTCGCCCGCCATGACGGTTGCCAGAGAAGAAACCTTCGGCCCCGCAGCGGCCATCATCCGGGTGAAGTCGGTGGACGAAGCGATCACGGTGGCCAACGGCACGCCTTTCGGTTTGGGTGCCTCTTTATGGACCCGCGACATGGACCGGGCGCGCTTGTTGACGCACCAGATCGATTGCGGCGCCGTTTTTGTGAACGGCATGGTGGCCTCTGACCCTCGCCTGCCCTTTGGCGGCACCAAGCAGTCCGGCTATGGTCGTGAACTGGGCTATTTGGGGCTGCACGAATTCACCAACATCAAGACGGTCTGGACCGGTCCGGCCAAAACTTAAAGGCCTGGTCTGCAAACAAGGAGCAAAGAAAATGGGCGTTAAATTTCTAGAGCATGTGTTGATCCTGACCCACGACCCCGAGGGTACGCGCGACTGGTTTTGCGAGAACCTCGGCTTTCGCAACGGCTACCACCCGGAGTTCGGTTTCCCGGTCTACTGGCTCTACATCGGCGAGCAGGACGTGCTGCACATCGGCAAGGCACGGCACTCCACGCATCAGGACACCTACCTCAAGACGCCCAGCGACCAGGCCGGCATTGACTACTCGGCCGCCGGCGCGCCCGGTTCGGGTCGCATTGACCATCTTTGCTTTAACTCCGAGGGCATGGCTGAGTTCATTGAACGCCTGACGAAAAACGGCGTCGAGTTCAGCGAGCGCAAGGCACACAACTCCAACCTGTACCAACTCTTCATGCGCGAGCCCATCAACGGCATCAAAGTCGAGTTGAACTTCGCCTGGGAAGAAGCCGCCAACATGGGGCGCGTGCCCAAGTGGACGGACGCCGGTGAAAACGCAGAGCCCGCAGCCAACATCACCGCCTCCAAAGCAGTGCCGGCCAAGGCTTAGTTCGAAGTCGCGTCAATTGGTCACGCATTCGCAGCGTAACCAGGCGGAAACGCAAGACGCGATTGCGCTGGCGCAGCTCAAAAGCCACGGGGTGCAGGTGCTCGCAGCCGACGCGATCGACTTGCCGGCCATGCGCCTGGCCACGCAAGAGGTGGCCCGGCAACAACGCCAGAGCCTGCCGCCCGATCTGCTGCGTGTGTATTTCCAGTGCATGGCGCACTGAGTTTTTCAATTTTTTATCACTACCAACAGAGACATCATGAAAGTTAAAGCAATCCGATTCCACGCCGCCGGCGGCCCTGAAGTTCTGAAAATGGAGGAACTAGATTTGCCTGAACCCGCGCAGGGCGAAGTGACTATTCGCCATACCGCCATTGGTTTTAACTTCCAGGACATTTATGTCCGCTCGGGCATGTACCCGGTCGAGCTGCCCTCGGGGCTGGGCACTGAAGCGGCCGGCGTGGTTGAAAAAGTCGGCCCCGGTGTGACAGATTTCAAAGTGGGTGACCGCGTCTGCTACATCAGCGGCCCGGTGCTCGGTGCCTGCGCCAGTCATCGCAATTACCCGGCTGCACGCCTGCTGCATTCGCCTGACTTCATGACAGACGAGCAGCTGGCCGCCAGCATGCTCAAAGGCATGACGGTGGAGTACCTGATGCAACGCTGCTACCCGGTCAAGGCCGGGCAATTCGTTTTGATGCACGCAGCCGCCGGCGGCGTGGGCCTGCTCGCAGGGCAGTGGGGAAAGCACCTGGGTGCACGCATGATCGGCGTCGCCGGCGGCGCTGACAAAGTGGCTTTGGCCAAGGCCAATGGCTACGAGTTCTGTATTGACCGCCGCACCGAAGACATTGCCGCGCGCGTCAAAGAGATCACTGGCGGTGCCGGCGTGCCCGTGGTGTTCGACTCTGTGGGCAAAGACTCGTTTGAGGCATCCCTGAACAGCTTGGCGCCGCGTGGCTACTTTGTGTCTTTCGGCACCACCACCGGCGCGCCGCCGCCTGTGGTTGCCGGTACTTTGCAAAAAATGGGCTCGTTGTACTTCACCCGGCCCACGCTGGTGACCTACACCGCCTCGACCGAAGACCTGCGCAACTCCGCAGCCGCGGTGTTTGACATGTTCAAGCGCGGCGCCTTGAAAGTCAGCATCAACCAGCGCTACAAGATGCAAGACGTGGCGCAAGCCCATGCCGATCTGGCAGGCGGCAAGACCTCGGGTTCGAGCATCATTCTGCCAAGTTAATTCGGGAAAACCCGAATTTTGATATCAGCTTGATATGGCTATGGTCGAATTAGGTATTGGACGCCTTGTTGTTCGGGGTATAAATTAAGCTGTGAAATTCAATAATCAGAGGAGACATTCATGATCAATCGTTTCAAATCCACATTGCTGGTTGGCTTACTGGGCCTGTTGGGCGCGTCTGCGGCCAGCGCCGAAGACATCAAGCTGCGAATCGCTTCGGGTCACCCGGCGGCCAACACCTACGTCAACCTGATGCAGACCTTCTTCGTGCCCGAGGTCAGCAAGCGTGTGGCTGCCCGTACTGCGCACAAAGTGGAATTTGTTGAAGGTTACGGCGGCTCCATGGTCAAAGTGGCCGATACGCTCGAAGGCGTGCAGTCCGGTCTGATCGACATCGGCGGTTACTGCTTTTGCTTTGAAGCCTCCAACCTGCCGCTCAATGCGTTTCAGGTGATGCTGCCCTTTGGCTCCATGAACTCCGAGACCAGCGTCAAGCTCGCGCGCACTGTCTACAACCGGGTGCCCCAACTGTCCAAGGTTTTTGAGGACAAGTTCAACCAGCAGCTGATCGCCCTGATTTCGGACAACGGCTACAACCTGGGCACCACTTTTGAGTGGAACAAAGTCAGCGACCTCAAGGGCCGCAAGATCGCCGGTGCCGGCCTGAACCTCAAATGGCTGGAGTACGCCGGCGCGGTGCCGGTGCAGTCTTCACTGCCCGAGGCTTACACCTCTATGCAGACCGGCGTGTACAACGGCTGGATCATGTTTCCGTCGGCCTGGGTCAACTTCAAGCTCAATGAAGTGGCCAAGAACTACACCGAAGTCGGCTTCGGCGCCATCACCTGGCACGGTCTGACCATCAACAAGGCCCGCATGGCCCGTTTGCCCAAAGACGTGCAGGCCATCATCATGGAGGTGGCCAAAGAGTACGAGGCCAAGACAGGCACCGTCAACCAGGAAAACTATCCAAAGCAGATTGCCCAACTCAAATCCATGGGCGTGAACGTCAAGTCTGTGCCTGAAGCCGTGCGCCTGGAGTGGGCCAACTCTCTCAAGGACTGGCCACAAACCATGGCGACCGACCTCGACGCCAAAGGTTTGCCCGGCTCGCAGGTGCTGAAGATCACTCTGGAAGAGGCTGAAAAGCTGGGCCACAAATGGCCTGTGCGCTACGTGATCAAGTAAGACAAGAGCGCGATGCTGACCAAATTCAACGACTGGGTCACCAAGGCCCTGATGGTGGCTGCCGCCATCCTGGCCTTCATGTTGTGTTTTCTGGTCGTGGCGGATGTCAGCGGACGGGTGCTCTTTAACAGCCCGGTCAAGGGCACGCCTGAGATCATCTCGCTGTCCATCGTGATCATTTGCTTTCTTCAGTGCGGATT
This sequence comes from Rhodoferax sp., assembly GCA_021737905.1. Lineage (GTDB taxonomy): Bacteria > Pseudomonadota > Gammaproteobacteria > Burkholderiales > Burkholderiaceae_C > Polaromonas. The sequence continues at coordinate 3,967 of JAIPDA010000004.1, read as the reverse complement.
CGCCATCCGCTCCGGCGGCATGCTCAATGTGGACACGCTGGTGCTGCGCTTTTCGCCCCGGGTGCAAAGCTGGCTGGCCGTGTGGGGCGCTGTCGCCGGTTTGCTTTTCTTTGGTGTGATCTGCTACGGCACGCTCGGTGGTGCTGCGCACGCCTGGGTCTCCGGTGAATACGAGGGCGAAGGCGCGTTGCGCGTGCCGGTCTGGCCCGCCAAGTTCGTGATCGTCCTCGGTTGCAGCCTGGCTTGCCTGAGCTACCTCATTTTGATTTTACAAAACTTCCAGCATGCCTTGCGGGGTGAGTTGCCGGTGAAGTCCGCCAGCCAACACTGAGCGAGAAAATTGATGTTTGATCCCACCGACATGATCATCCTGGTCAGCGTGCTGCTGGTCCTGGTGTTCACGGGCATTCACATTGCGGTGTCGCTGGGCATCACCAGCATGCTGGGCATTTACCTCATGACCGGTCAGGTCGAGACGGTGCTGAGCTTCACATCGAACACCGCCTACGAGGCGCTGCGCGACTACATCTTTGCCGTCATCCCGCTGTTCCTGTTGATGGGTGAGTTTTTAGCCAAGTGCGGGGCGGCGACAGACCTCTTTGCGCTGATTAACCGCGCCACGCGCCGCGTCCCCGGCCGGCTGGGTGTGGCCACGGTGCTGTCCAATGCCGTGTTTGCTTTTATCACCGGCGTGTCGATTGCCGCTGCGGCGGCTTTCTCCAAGATTGCTTACCCCGAAATGCGCCGCTTCGGCTACGAGCGCAAGTTCGCGCTGGGTTGCATTGCCGGCAGCGCCTGCCTGGGCATGTTGATTCCACCTTCTGTGCTGATGATCGTTTGGGGCGTGCTGACCGAGATGGCGATCGGCAAGCTGTTCATCGCCGGCATCATCCCGGGCTTTATTGTGGTGACGCTGTTTATCGGCTACATCCTATGGGTGGCTATCCGCCACCCCGAGCGCGTGGGTGAGGGCGCCGTGCTACCGGCAGCTCAGCAGCTGGCGCGCGACGCCAACGACCTGGTCGAAGAAAAAGACATGAAGGCGATCTTGCTCAGCACCCTGGGTATTTTGTGCCTGATCGTGCTGGTGCTGGGCGGTATCTGGCTGGGTCTCTTCACCCCGACCGAGGGTGCGGGCGTAGGCGCTACGCTGGCGCTCATTCTGGCTTTGATGCGCGGCATGAAGATGTCTGAAATGCTGGAGGCTATTTTGTCGGTGGGCAAGACTTCGGCACCCCTGCTGCTTTTGCTGGTCGCCGCGCAGCTTTACTCGCGCGTGCTGGCCATGACGGGTGTGACTGGCGCTACCAAAGATTTTTTCCTGAACTCCGGCTTATCGCCCTATGTCATTTTGGCGCTGATGGTGCTGGTCTGGTTCATTCTGGGTTGCATCATTGACTCGATCTCCATCATCTTGTTGACCGTGCCTGTTTTCGCGCCCTTGGCTGTGGCTCTGGGCTTTGACCCTATTGCCTTTGCCATCATCGGCATCATCGCCATTGAAGCCGGCTTGTTGACGCCGCCTTTCGGCATATTGGTTTTTACCGTGAAAGCGGCGGTGACCGACGAAAAAGACCTCTCGCCGGGCGAGATCTTCAAGGGCGCCATACCCTACTGGATCATGTTGCTGACCGCGATTTTGGCCCTGGTCTTCTTTCCGCAAGTCGCGACCTGGCTGCCCAACCTGGGCAATGCGGTCAAGCTCTAACCCCTGGATATTTCATGCCCGCTTATTGGATTGCCCGAGCCAAGATTCACGACCCCGTGGAGTACAAGAAATACACCGACCTGGTGCCCGGCATCCTTCAAAAATACGGTGGCAAGGTGCTGGCGCGTGGCGGCAAGTACCAGATCAATGAAGGGCCTGAGGACTTTCACCGCTTTGTGGTGATCGAGTTCCCCAGCCTGGAAGTGGGTGTCTCCTGCTTTGAGTCGCCGGAGTATGTGGCGGCAGCAGCATTTCGCCGGGCTGGCGCCGGCGTGGTTGAAAACGTGATTGTGGAAGGCGGCGAAGCGACTCGCTAAAGCCACCTGGGCTTGGCGGCCGTTTTATTGCAGCGAAGCCACTAAATCAATGTAAGCCTGCATGGCCGCGTCAGCGCTCAGGCCACGCTTTTCAAGCCAGGACTTGTGCTTGAATTTTCCGATCATGTCGCTAGGGCCTTCGTCGGGCGCATCGCCCTCTGTGGCCTGCTTGTACAAGGCATACAGTTTGAGCATGGTGGCGTTGTCGGGGCGGCTGTCCAGTTCTTTGGAATCGGCGACGGCGGTCTGAAAACGTTGCGACAAATCAGTCATGGCACTGGGCTCCAAATTCAATGAGCTGCCATTGTCGCCCAGAGCGCACTCCCAAGTTAAGCTGAAGAAGCCTTCAATATTTATGGCTTGTCCGGCCGGCCCCGTAGGGCTTTAATACATTCATGTACTTGGCCAATGCCATCCCCTGAACATGCATGCTGACACCTTGTCAGAGGCAGATCAACGCCCGGACGGTCTGGCCCGGGTCGAAGACCGCCGCCTGCTCACCGGACGCGGGCAGTATGTGCACGACTTGCAAATGCCCGGCATGCTTTACGCGGTGTTTGTACGCAGCACCCATGCCTGTGCCCGGCTGCGCAGTCTGGACTTACAAGCTGCCCGTGCCTGTGCGGACGTGCTGGCAGTCATCGACGCAGCGCAATTGGGCGCGCTCACCATGCCGCCTGCCAATCCGCTCTTGCCTTTGCAGCCCTTGCCGGAATCTCCATTGCTGGCGCGCAGCCGGGTCGATTTTCTAGGTCAGCCTATGGCCCTGGTGGTGGCGCGCAGTTTGTATGCTGCGCAGCACGCCGCCGAGCTGGTAGAGGTGGACTATGACGCTGAACCCGCTCTGGGCGACGGCGCTGCCGGTGCGCAAACAGCCAGCAGAGTTCGGCACCAGGCAGGCGATAGGTCGCAATTGCAGGCAGTGCACAAGCTGCACTTGATTCACCAGCAAGCCCGCGTGATCAGCATGTCGCTAGAACCACGCGCCATGTTGGCGCAGTGGTGCTCCAGGGCAGCCCTGCTGACCGCCTGGTTGGGTACCCAGACCCCTTCGCGAGCCCGTGCAGACATCGCACGCTGCCTGGGTTTAGCGCTGACGCAGGTGCGCGTGATTGCCCCGGATGTAGGTGGTGCCTTCGGCGCCAAGGCTTCGGTCGCAGCTGAAGAGCTGGTCGTCGCTTTCGCGGCACATCATCTGCAAGCCAGCGTGAAGTGGACATCCTCTCGCTCAGAAGAATTCACCTCGGCCACACAGGGCCGTGGCGCCCGGCTCGAAGGCGAGCTGTGGCTGGATGCGCAGGGCCGCTTTGTGCATTTGCAAGCTGATATGAAATTCCCCCTCGGTGCTTGGCTGGCTTACAGCGCTGTGGTGCCGGCGCGTAATGCGGCGCGCATATTGCCCGGGCCTTATCGGGTGAGCAGCATCGACATTGCGGCGCAAGCGGCCATGTCTAACGCGGCAGCGGTTCATATTTACCGCGGGGCTGGGCGTCCTGAAGCTGCGCTGCTCATGGAGCGGCTGGTCGAGATGGCAGCCCGTCAAAGCGGGATCGATCCGGTCGAGTTGCGCCTGCGTAATCTGGTCAGCAGCATGCCCCACGCTACGCCCACCGGTGAAAGCCTGGACGCCGGTGACTACCGCGCTGCACTCGAGCAGGCCTGCGCGCGCTTTGACTATGCCCACGAACGGCGCGAGCAAGCGCGCCGCCGCGCTGCCGGCGAGTGGGTGGGCATCGGGCTGGCCATGTATGTCGAGCCTTGCGGCCAAGGCTGGGAAAGCGCGCGCGTCAGCTTGCTGCCGGGCGGCCGGGTGGAAGTGGCCAGTGGTTCGGCCTCGCAGGGGCAGGGGCATCAGACCAGTTACGCTGTGATTGCTGCAGACGCGCTGGGCTGTGACACTGCGCTTGTCACTGTGACCGAAGGTGACACCGCCAGTTGCCCG
>JAIPDA010000160.1 GCA_021737905.1 Rhodoferax sp. | reverse complement strand
TGCAGTTGCCAGCGTTCGGGGTGCAGTTTGTCGTGCTCAATACGCACGACCTGGGTCTCCAGAAACAACTGGTCGTCGGCTTCAAGAGGCCGTGACCACTGGCGCACCAGCCCATTCATGCCAGGCGTGGCAACCCAATGCGACTCTTTGGGCGGCAATGCCGCCGCCACCACGCGGCCGGCGCCGTCCAGGATGCGCACGGTGTTGGCACTCCAGGGGCGCACCAGGCCGTGGGCGGTTTCCAGTGCTTTGGCAAATCGCGCGTCGCGCACGGTGAAGTACTGGGTGCCGTGGTCAAAGCTGCCGAACTCAGTGCGCCGGGTGGCCATGCGCCCGCCGGTCCCCCGGCTTTTTTCGAACACCGAAACGCGGTGGCCCGCTTGCATCAACGTGCGCGCGCAAGCTATACCGGCAATGCCGGCACCGACCACGGCGATGTGGCGTTGCGAAGTGGCCGTCACAAGTGCAGGCCGGGAAGAGGGGCGTGATTTGGGTGGCATGTCTTTTGTAATTTTGTGTTGTGAGGTGAAAGTCGTGAATTGGTTCGGGTCCCGGGCATTGGTTTTGACACAGCGCCCACAAGTCGCACTCTACACGCTGGCGGCCCGCTCAGCCATGCGGGGCTTCACGGGGCCTAGCAGCGCCAGCCGGGTCGACGGATTTTCCAGCTGCGCCAGCCACCATTGCAGCGCCCGGCCGGTTTGCGTGCCGGCGTCCTGCCGCCAGGCGTAACTGGTTTTGGCCACCTGGCTCGGACGTTGGACTTGCATGGCGATCAATTGGCCTGCGTCAATGTAGGGTTGGGCCATGTAGGTGGGTAAAAAACCGCCGCCCATGCCGCGCAACTGTGAATCGAGTTTGGCCGGCATCCCAGGCACGGTGAACACGTCTTGTCCGCCCAGCAGCCCCAGAGTCAGTCCGCCGCCACGCTGCACCGAGTCGGCCACCGCCACTGCGCGGTGCTGGCGCAGCAGGGCGTCGCTCAGCGGCTGCGGCGCCTGAGCCAGGGGGTGCAGCGGCGCCACCGCGTACACAAAATCAAGGTTGCCCAGCGGCTTGCTGTGAAAGCCCGAACGGTTGGCGCTGGGTTCAAGCACCACGCCAATGGCCAGATCGGCCTGACCCGAAGTCAAGGCTTCCAGCGTGCCGGACAAGGCTTCCTCGCGAATCTTCAGCCGCGTTGGCGGGCCCAAGGCTAAAAAGGCCTGGCACAGCTCCATCACGGTGCTGCGGGAGATCACACTGTCCACGGAAAGCGTGAGTTGCGGCTCCCAGCCGGTGGCCACGCGCTTGACGCGGTTGGCCACGGCGTCGATCTCAAGCAGCAGGCGATTGCCTTCGCGCAGCAGTTCTTTGCCGGCCCCGGTCAGCCGCGCCTGGCGTGAGGAGCGGTCAAAGAGCAATACGTCCAGCGCGGTTTCAAGCTGGCGTACGCGGTAGCTCAGGGCGCTGGGCACCAGCCCGAGCTCGCGCGCTGCCGCTGCCATGCTGCCTGTGCGCTCGACGGTGGCGATCATGTCCAGCGCGCCAGGAGTGAGTGCGTCACGAAAATTGCTCATAGATCTATTATTGATTCAAATGATTTGAATCATGCCTTGGGTGCAAAATTCAGGGTCACGGACATGTGCCAGCCAAAGAGCTCAATATCAAGGTACAGTGATTTTTTAACCAATTTCAGAAAGATAAGTCATGCGTTTTGTCAGTTACAGCAGCGGCAGTACCCCAGGCTGGGGCGTTTTAAATGGCGACGGTGTCGTGGACAGCCGCCAGATAGATGCTGCTCTGCCGCACACGCTGCGAGAGTTCATTGCACAGTGCGCCAACCAGCCGGGCCTGCAGGCCCGTGTGGCTGAGCGCTCTGCTGCCGCCAAAGCCACCCCGCTGAGCGCCGTCACCCTGGCGCCTTGCGTGCCCGACCCCGGCAAGATCATTTGTCTGGGCGTGAACTACGTGGACCATGCCAAAGAAGGCGGCAATGCCATTGCCGACTACCCGGCTTTTTTCTTGCGCTGCAACACCTCGCTGCTGGCGCACGGTGCGCCTTTGCAGGTGTCACCCACCTCTGACAAGTTGGACTACGAGGCGGAGCTGGCCGTGGTGATCGGGCGGCGCACGCGCTTTGTGTCTGAAGCTGATGCGCTGAAGTCGGTGTTTGGCTACGCCTGTTTTAACGATGGCTCTTACCGCGACTACCAGCGCAAAGCCAGCCAGTGGACGATCGGCAAGAATTTTGACGCCAGTGGCGGCTTCGGCCCGCATCTGGTGACGGCTGATGAGTTGCCGCCAGGTTGCGTGGGGCTGCGTATTCAGTCGATTCTCAACGGCAAGGTCATGCAAGATGCGGACACCAAAGACATGGTGTTCGGCGTGGCTCGCACCATTGCACTGCTGTCCGAATGCTTGACGCTGGAGCCTGGTGATGTCCTGGTGATGGGCACCCCTGGCGGTGTGGGCTACGCCCGCACGCCTCCGGTGTGGATGAAGGCCGGCGACACCATCGACATCGCCATTGAAGGCGTTGGCGTTTTGTCCAATCCAGTGACGGCCTGAGCGGCTGCAAGGTTCAATTTATTTGAATCTTGCCATCAAATAGCTTCAACTCTGAAGCGGGTCTGAAGGGCTAAAGTAGAGGCTTACCGGGTGGCTTTGGGCATGTGTCCAAATGCCACCCGCCTCTTTTTGTCTGAAAGGCCTCGATATGCTGACCTTGCGACTTAGCGCTGAGCGCGGCTGGGCCGACCACGGCTGGCTCAAGTCTTACCACTCGTTTTCGTTTGCCGGCTACCACGACCCGGCGCACATGGGCTTTGGAAATTTGCGCGTGATCAACGAAGACCGCATCGAGCCCGGTACCGGCTTTGGCATGCACGGTCACCGCGACATGGAGATCATCAGCTACGTCATGAGTGGCGCGATTGGCCACAAAGACAGCATCGGCAACGGTGCCTCGATACCCCCCGGCGACGTGCAGCGCATGAGCGCCGGCAGCGGCATCATGCACAGCGAGTTCAATCACGCCCAGGACTCTCAGACGCACTTTTTGCAAATCTGGATCGAGCCCAATGTCACCGGCATCCCGCCTAGCTACGAGCAAAAAAGCTTTGCCGATTCAGACAAGCGCGGCAAGTTGCGTCTGGTGGCCTCACCCGATGGCGCTCAGGGCTCACTCACCCTTCATGCTGACGCCCGCCTTTACGCCGGCTTGTTTGACGGCGCAGAAGAAATACATTTGCCGCTGCACCCCAGCCGCAAAAGTTATGTGCAACTCATTCGCGGTGAGTTGCAGGTGAACGGGCACACGCTGCAGGCCGGTGACGCAGCCAAGCTCCAAGCCGAAAGCGATTTGCACCTGAGCGGCGGCAAGGATGCTGAAGTGCTGGTGTTTGACCTCTGTGATTGATTTTTTTAGAAAGTACGGAATGCTCCCTGTTTTGCAAAATCCTTTGGCCTTTCTGGCTCGTGCGCTGATCGCTCTGCTCTTTATTCCCGCCGGCACTGCCAAGATACTCGGCTTTATGGGCACCATGGGCTACATAGCGGCCATGGGCGTGCCTTTTCCGGCGGTGGCAGCGGTCATTGCCATCGTGGTCGAACTGGGGCTGGGCCTGTTGTTGCTGGCCGGTTACCAGACGCGTTGGTCGGCGTTGGCGCTGGCTGTGTTCACGCTGGTCATCACTTTGATATTCCATCCCTTCTGGGGCATTCCCGCTGAAATGGTGATGTCGCAGCAGCAGGCTTTTTTCAAGAATATCGCCATTGTTGGCGGTTTGCTGGGCATTGCCGCATCTGGCGCGGGTGCCTGGAGCCTGGACGCCAAAGCCGGGCGCAGATTTTTTTAACCTTAACCAAGAAATTCAAATGAGTTCAATTGTTGTTGTTTACCACTCCGGCTACGGCCATACCCAGCGCATGGCGCAAGCCGTGGCCCAAGGCGCAGGCGCCCAGATGCTGGCCATCGATGCCGAAGGCAACCTGCCCGAAGGCGGCTGGGAAGCGCTGGCTGCTGCGCCAGCCATCATCATGGGATCGCCCACCTACATGGGCAACGTCAGCTGGCAATTCAAGAAATTTGCGGATGCCAGCTCCAAGCCCTGGTTCTCTCAGGCCTGGAAAAACAAGGTGTTCGGAGGCTTTACCAACAGCGCCTCGCTCAACGGCGACAAGCAAAGCACCTTGAACTACCTGTGTACGCTGGCCATGCAGCATGGCGGCGTTTGGGTGGGGCTTGGCATGTTGCCCAGCAACAGCAAAGCGGCACAACGCAATGACCCCAACTTTTTGGGATCGTCCAGCGGCCCCATGGCACAGTCGCCTTCGGATGCCGGCGCCAGCGAAATGCTGCCTGGCGATCTGGAGACTGCCCAGGCCTTTGGCCGGCGCGTGGCGGAGGTGACGGCTCGCTTTAAGGCCGCTTGATCTGAAGGGCAGGGCAGCCAGCGTTTAAGATGACTTATGCGCATTTTTACTCTGCTGCCCTGGCAGGATTGGTTGGCCATCGTCTGGTTTTTCGGCTGCTGGCTCAGCTATTCCTGGTTTGCCCGCCATGAAAGCGTTCGTCGCCCCTCTATCCTGCGGGCGACCAACCGCTACCGGCACTTCTGGATGCTGCAAGCCACCGGGCGCGACCCGCGTGTACTCGACGGCATCATCACGCAAAACCTGTCGAGCACGCCCTCGTTTTTTTCGTCCACCACCATCATCATCATCGGCGGCTTGTTCGCCCTGATGGGCACAACGGACCGGGCCAGTGAACTGGTGCGCGAAATTCCCTTTGCAGTTCAAACCTCGGTGCTGATTTTTGACCTCAAGGTGCTGCTGATGATCGGCATCTTTGTGTTCGCGTTTTTCCGCTTCAGCTGGTCTATGCGCCAGTACACCTTTGCAGCTTTGCTGATCGGTTCCCTGCCTTCACCTCAAGATTTTGCATCGGGTAAGTTTGACCGGGAAACCTTTGCAGCACGCGCCAGCCACATGGTCGGGCTGGCGGCTGAAACCTTCAACGACGGATTGCGCGCTTACTACATGAGCTTTGCGCTGATGGCCTGGTTTTTCTCGTCAACGGCCTTCATGATCGCCACCGCCGTGGTGGTTCTGATTCTCTACAAACGGGAATTCCGCTCCGACGTTTTGCAGGTGCTCAAGGACTGAGTTGCGCGCTGAGTTCCGGGCCCAGCTCGGGGCGGGGTGCGAGTTGGGCATCGAGCACACGCCGTTCGTCAAACACAAAGCAGCCGCCCTTGAAGTGCGCCTGCCCGACTTCTTCAAAGTATTTCAAGCTACCGCCCTCAAGCTGGTAGACATCAGCCAAGCCGGCTTCGCGCATCAAGAGGGCTGCTTTCTCGCAGCGTATGCCGCCGGTACAAAAGCTCACCACGGTTTTGCCTTGCAGCGAGGGCTGGTGCCTAGCAAAAGCATCCGGAAACTCAGTGAACTTGTTCAGCCGCCAATCGATGGCCCCGGCAAATGTTCCGCAATCCACCTCAAATTGGTTGCGCGTGTCCAGTGT
>JAIPDA010000159.1 GCA_021737905.1 Rhodoferax sp. | reverse complement strand
GCCGCGGCCAAGAAGCTCAAGGCGCAACGCGGCGGATGACCTATCGGGTGGTTTTCAGCGAAGCGGCGGGCCTTGATTTGGAGCAACTATTTGACTTTGCCCTGCAACGTGAATTGGACAGTGAAACAGGCGACTTCGGCATTCCAGCCAGAGCCCTACAGGCCATCCAGGACGGCATCGCTTTGTTGACAACATCGCCGTTTGCTTGCCGCAAGGCCGGCAGCAGTTCTTTTGTGCGTGAGCTGATCATTTCGTTTGGGCACACGGGCTATGTGGTGCTGTTTGAGATTGTGGATAAATCCACCGTCATCATCGGCGCCATTCGCCATCAACGCGAAGACGATTACCACTGAAATCCACAAAGCAAGGCATGCAGATCGGCCTCAAGCCCAGAACGAATCGAGCCTGCTGGTAAAGGCCGGCAGGTCTTCAAAGTAGGGCAGCGCGCCGCCCTCGATGGCATGAAATTGCCAATTGCTGCGAGCGTCCACCGTCGTGCGGCCCTGGTAGTCGGTGAAGTCGCCGCGCGTGGCCATGGACACCCAGACGGGGCCGGTCAATGCTTCATACAGGCTGTTGACGTCAGCGCTGAACAATTGCGCCGCCACGAAATACAGGGGCGCGAAGCGGGCTCCCGGTTGCCGCGTGGTCAGTATGGCGTAACGCCACAAGGCTTCGTCAATCGCGTCTGAGCCCCAGGTGCGCACCAGAAAATAGCGGATCACGGCCGGCAGTGTCAGCGTGCGAAACACCCCCTCAGACCAGCGCGGCCAACGCAGCAGCCGCAGCAGCCAGGGCGGACCAATGCCCGCACCCGCCGGCCCGTAACGCCGCTTCTTGCCGCTGAACCCGGTGGGGCTGACCATGGCCAGGCGCCGGATCAGCTGCGGCGTTTCACAACTGGCGCGAGCCGCAAATTCGCACGCCAGGGACACTGCCAGCACGTCGGCGGCGACGCCACCCGACTCCGCCTGAATGGCCCTCAAGGCCAACTGCAGGGCGTCCGTCATCAGGCGCACGGTGTAGGGCCGGTCACTGCGGTCTGAGAAACCGAAACCCGGCAATTCCAGCGCATACACCACCCGCTTTTGACGGTAATGGGCCAACAGGGGCGCCACTTCGGCCGCCGATGCGGAGGCGTTGACGCTGTGCAGCAAAAGCAAGGGTGGCAAGGACGGGCTGCTGTCTGCGCCCCCGCCCGCATCGTCAGGCCCGGCACGGTAAAGGCTGAGCGATCCACCCGGCGTGGCCAGGTCGCGGCGTTCGGCCGCAAAGGCTAAGGGCAGCGATAGTGCGGGCGGCAAGGGGCGGGACATGCTTCATGTTAATGGCAATCAGTGGGGCCATTCGAATGAACGCCTATTCAACGATCCGCATGCCATCCATAGCCCAAACCGGCTTTTACCCCGCAATGCCACAATGCCAGCCATGCAGATTCCCTACGAGCTGATTCTGGGCTGGCGTTACACGCGGGCGGGCCGGGCCTCGCGGCGCAATGGCTTTATTTCGTTTATCTCTGGCGTGTCCATGCTGGGCATTGCGCTGGGGGTGGCGGCGCTGATCATTGTGCTGAGTGTGATGAACGGCTTTCAAAAGGAAGTGCGTGACCGCATGCTGGGTGTGATCTCGCACATTGAGGTGTTTGCGCCAGGCGGCTCGGCCTTGCCTGACCTGGCGCAGACGCTGGCCGAGGTGCGCCAAAACCCGCAGGTGGTGGGCGCGGCGCCTTTCATTGCGGCGCAGGCGCTGCTGGCGCGGGGCGAAGACATGAAGGGCGTGCTGGTGCGCGGCATAGACCCGGCGCTGGAAGGCAATGTCACCGAACTGGCCGCGCAGCTTAAAGACAGCGTGTTCCCCAAGCTGCTGAGCGGCGAGTTTGGCGTGGTGCTGGGTGGCGAGCTGGCGCGGGCCATGGGTGTGCGTACCGGCGACACGGTCACCTTGATCGCGCCCAGCGGGCAGGTCACGCCGGCCGGTGTGGTGCCGCGGTTGAAGCAAATGACGGTGGTGGGCACCTTTGATTCGGGCCACTTTGAGTTCGACTCGGCGCTGGTGTTGATGCACCAGGACGACGCGGGGCGCATCTTCCGGCTTGAAGGGCCCACGGGCATACGCGTGAAGCTGCAAAACCTGCACCGGGCGCGCGAGGTGGCCACGCAGCTGGTGTCTTCGCTCTCGGGGGATTTGCTGGTGCGCGACTGGACGCGGCAAAACCGCACCTGGTTTGCCGCCGTACAGCTTGAAAAACGCATGATGTTCATCATCCTCACGCTGATCGTGGCGGTGGCCGCGTTCAACCTGGTCAGCACCTTGGTCATGACAGTGACTGACAAGCGCGCCGACATTGCGATTTTGCGCACCCTGGGCGCCAGTCCGGCAAGCATCATGGGGGTGTTCATGGTGCAGGGGGCGATGGTGGGGGTGATAGGGACCTTGTCGGGGCTGGCGCTGGGCTTGGGCGTGGCTTTTAACATTGACGTGATCGTGCCGGCGCTGGAGCGTTTGCTCAATGCCAGCTTTTTGCCCAGAGACATTTACCTCATCAGCCGCATGCCCAGCGAGCCGCAGTACGCCGACATCATGCCGATTGTGGTGATCTCGCTGGTGCTGGCTTTTTTAGCGACGCTGTATCCGAGCTGGCGCGCCAGCCGCGTCAACCCCGCCGAGGCGCTGCGTTATGAATAAAACCTACACCATCGACGGCGAAGTGCTGATGCACGCGCAGGCGCTGACCAAACGTTTTCACGAAGGCCCGCTGGACGTGAACGTGCTGCGCGGCGTCGATTTGCGGGTGCACAAGGGCCAGACAATGGCCATTGTGGGGGCTTCGGGTTCAGGCAAAAGCACGCTGCTGCACCTGATGGGCGGGCTGGACTTGCCCAGCAGCGGCCAGGTGACTTTGTTCGGGCAGGACATGTCGCGCCTGTCGGCCACAGCGCAGGGCCGCATGCGCAACAAGCATTTGGGCTTTGTCTACCAGTTTCACCATTTGCTGCCCGAGTTCAGCGCGCTGGACAACGTGGCCATGCCGCTGTGGATACGCCGGCAAGACCGGCGTCAAGCCGCGCTGACCGCAGCCAACATGCTCAAGGCCGTGGGTTTGCAAGAGCGCTTGCACCACCGGCCGTCTGAGCTGTCTGGCGGAGAGCGTCAGCGTGTGGCGATGGCCCGTGCGCTGGTGACGCGGCCCGATTGCGTGCTGGCCGACGAGCCCACCGGCAATCTGGACCGCAGCACCGCCAACGGCGTGTTCGACCTCATGCTGGAGCTGGCCAAAAAACACGGCACCGCCTTTGTGGTGGTGACGCACGACGCTGCTTTGGCAGCGCGTTGCTCGCGCCAGTACAGCCTGACGGCGGGTGTGCTGGAGCAGTTGAGCTAGGTACTGCAGGCGGCCTCATGCGGCTGATAAAGCTTCGCGCAGAGGATAAGGCTTTACCAACACGTCTGCAGGCAGATCGAGCTGGGCCACCAGGCGACGAATCATCTCGAGCGTCAATGGGCGTGTCTTGTTCATGATGTCTGCAACACGGCCACGCGGTCCGATCATGGGCTCAAGATCTTTGCGAGTCAGGCCGCGACTTTCCATGACATGTTCAATGAATTCAATGGGGTCTGGGTCAGCAATCGGAAAATGGGTTTTTTCGTAATGCTCTACCAGCAGGGTGAGAACATCCAAACGATCAGCTTGAGCAGATTTGGCGGGTGCAGACCAAAGTTGTACGATTTCATCCAACGCAGCTTTGTATTCTTTTTTATTTTGAATAGTACGAATTTGCATGAATTTCACCTTTAAACAGTCGATGCATCGATCTTGTCGTATTGCGCATGTGTGCCCACAAACTTCACAAACAACAGCCCTTTGTCATAGCGCACCAGCACCACCAGTCGGTAGTCATTGCCCTTGATGTTGAACACCACCCGGTTGTTGGCCGTAAAGCTTGCATTTCTATAGGCCTCTTTGATGTCAGACGGAGACCTCCATTGAGACCTGCTGGCCAGCGCGTACCAGGCCATCAAAGGCGTTTGTGCATCAGAATGCTTGGTCCAGAAGGCGCGCAAAGTTGATATCGCAATGACCCGCATGCCTCATTATGCTACCAAATTGGTATCAATGCGGTCAAAATGAACTGCAAGCTGGACTGGCCGCAGCACCTTAGCCGGCGCTACAAGATGCGGTTAAACCACGCGTCCTTGCCGGCTGAAACTCAGGAAGGCTGCCAGTATCACCAGCACGATGCCTAAAAATGCCACGGCCGCGGTCATCTCGGCTTGCTGGTGCTTTTGCAAGGCGATCCGGGTACCCAGGTTTTTGTAAATTTTGACCAAATCTTTTTCTGTGCTGGCGCGAAAGTACTCGGCTCGGGTGACTTCGGCGACTTTTTTCAGTGTGTCTTCGTCCAGCCGCACGCGCATCGACATGCCTTGGGCTTTGAGCACCACACCTTCGGGCGAGCCCAGCCCGACGGTGTAGACCCGCACGCCCAGATCGGCCGCGATGCCGGCCATCTTCACCACGTCCGGGCCGAAGTTGCTTTGCCCGTCGCTCAGCAAGACGATGACCGCCGAGGTATTGGAGCCGGGTTCGGCTTTCAGTTGGGCTTGTGGTTGAGCGCTAGTGGGCTGCCCCGGCATGGGCAAGGCTGCGCCTGTGTTGGCCGGGCCGGAAGTCCCCTCACCGTAAATGAGTTTCGGCACATCCAGGCCGGCAGCCGGCAGCAGGGTGGCCAGCGCCACCACGATGCCGCTGCCCAAGGCGGAGCCGCGCTGCAAGGCGAGCCCGTCGATGGCTTTGAACAGATCGTCGCGGCTGTCGGTGGGCCCTTGCACCACGGCCGCTGAGCCCGCCAGACTCACCACCCCGAGTTTGACCCGGCTAGGTAGCGCTTCAACAAAAGCGCGTGCCGCCGTTTGAGCGGCTTCGATGCGGCTGGGCAAAATGTCTGTCGCTCGCATGCTGCCCGAACTGTCAATGGCCAACATCACGGTGTCCATGCGTGCGGGCAGCAACACGATGGCACGGGGGCGGGCGATGGCGACCATGAGACAACCCAGCCCAAGCAAAATGATCAGCGCAGGCCCGTGGCGATAAAGGCCTGCAAAACCACGCGGTGCAGGCGCTGCCCCGACTTGCAAATGCGCCAGACTGATCTGGCCTGCACGCGGGCGTCGAATCATGCGCGCATAGATCAGCGCCAACACCGGCAGCAGACAGAGCAACCACAGCAAGCGCGGCCACACAAAGTTGATGGAATGCAAATCAAGCACGTGCGGCTCCTGCGCCTTGGGCCATTTGACTGGCGCGCTTGCGCAACTGCGTGAAGCGCAAGATGGCTTGGTCCAGCGGTTCGTCGGTGGTGAGTTCCAGGCAGTCCACGCCGGCGCGCGTGAGGCCCTGACGCAGCAAGTTTTCGCGCTCAGCTGCGATGTGCGCGAACCGGGCACGAAAGCCGGCATCGTTGCCATCAACCAGTAATTGCTGGCCGGTTTCAGCGTCTTGCATCAGCAGCAGCCCAATGTTTGGAATCTCTTGCTCTAAGCGATCCCGCAAGCGAATCGCCACGACTTCGTGACGTCTTGCCAATTGGCTCAGTGGCGCG
>JAIPDA010000158.1 GCA_021737905.1 Rhodoferax sp. | reverse complement strand
GCTGGCCGAGCTCAAAGCCGACGGCCAGTTGAAGGACGCCACCAAGTTCGCGCTGTCCGTCGCTGCCTTCAACCGCATCAGCCACTACGACGGCGCCATCAGCGACTACTTGTCCAGCATCCAAGCCGACGGCAGCCATAGCGTGTTTCCGGCGCAGGCCAACAGCCGCTTCATCAAGCTGCAAGACCTGCGCTACGGCGAGAACCCGCACCAGCAAGCAGCCTTCTACCGCGACCTGTACCCGGCCACCGGCTCGCTGGTCACCGCGCGTCAGTTGCAGGGCAAGGAACTCTCGTACAACAACATCGCTGACGCCGACGCCGCCTGGGAATGCGTCAAGAGCTTCGACGCCCGCCTGGGTCAGACCGCCTGCGTCATCGTCAAGCATGCCAACCCCTGCGGCGTGGCCGTGGGCGTGGACGCGCTGAACGCCTACAGCAAGGCCTTCAAGACCGACCCGACCTCCGCCTTCGGCGGCATCATCGCGCTGAACTGCCCGCTGGACGAAAAAGCCGCACTCGAAATCTCCAAGCAGTTCGTCGAGGTGCTGATGGCCCCGGCCTTCACGCCTGAAGCGTTGGCTGTGTTCAAGAGCAAGGTCAATGTGCGTATTCTCGAGATCGCCTTGCCCGCCGGCGGCGACACTGCCTGGGCGCAGGGCCGCAACCTGGTGGACGTCAAGCGTGTCGGCTCAGGGCTCTTGATGCAAACCGCCGACAACCACGATATCACCGTGGCCGACCTCACCGTAGTCACCAAGCTGCAACCTACGCCGGCGCAGCTGCAAGACCTGCTGTTCGCCTGGAAGGTCGCCAAGTACGTCAAGTCCAACGCCATCGTCTTTTGCGGCGGCGGCATGACCCTGGGCGTGGGCGCCGGCCAGATGAGCCGCATCGATTCGGCCCGCATCGCCGCCATCAAGGCCGCCAACGCCCAGCTGGACCTTAAAGGTTCTGCGGTCGCCAGCGACGCTTTCTTTCCCTTCCGCGACGGCCTGGACGTGGTGGTGGACGTGGGCGCGAGCTGCGTCATCCAGCCAGGCGGCTCCATGCGCGACAACGAAGTGATCGCCGCCGCCGACGAGCGCGGCGTGGTGATGGTCACGACCGGCGTGCGCCACTTCCGGCATTGAATCTCGTTTTTGTTCAGGCTTATGAACATCCTCTTTGTCTGCATGGGGAACATCTGCCGCAGCCCCACGGCTGAAGGCGTCATGCGCCAGCACCTTGAACAAGCCGGCCTGGCCGAGCGCATCACCGTTGATTCAGCCGGCACCCACAACTACCACCCCGGCAAAGCGCCTCACGCCCGCAGCCAAAAGCACGCCGCCCAGCGCGGCTACGACCTGGCACCCCTGCGCGCCCGGCAAGTGACTGACGAAGACTTCGAGCGCTTCGATCTCATCCTCACCATGGACTGGGACAACCAAGCCCTGACGGAAGCCATGTGCCCGCCCCAGCACCTCAAGAAAGTGCGCAGACTGGCCGAGTTCTTCCGCCAGTATTCAGACACCGTGGTGCCCGACCCGTACTACGGCGAAGCGGCCGAGTTTGAGCGCGTCCTGGACTTGGTGGAGGATGGGGTGACGGGGCTGGTGGCGCATTGCCGGGGGGTGGTTGGATAAAGATGCCACTTAGTGGCATACTTTGCTTCATGCGTCGAGTCTTCAAAACCCGTCAGTTCTTGCGTTGGATGCGCAAGACGGACTTGACCGATGTTGCGCTTTGCATTGCCGTGAACGAGATGATGGCTGGGCTGATTGACGCTGATCTGGGTAGCGATATGGTGAAGAAGCGAGTCGCCCTGCCTGGCAAAGGGAAGCGAGGCGGTGCACGAACCCTGGTGGCTACCCGCAAAGCCAGTGGTTGGTTCTTCGTTTTCGGATTTGAAAAAAACGAAAAGGCCAACGTCTCGCCTACAGAACTTGAAGCCCTGCAAATATTAGCCAGATCTCTTTTGAGCCTCACACCAAGCCAGTTGCTTCACGCCGTGGAAGACGGCACCTTGCAGGAGATTTGCCATGACCACTAAAACCAAGCCGGGTCCCGAACCCAAAAAAGCCAAGAGCCGGATTCTTCAGACCGTCTGCGAAACAGCCGCCGATCTGGACCGACTGGGCTTTATTGACAAGCGCAAGCTGCAAAAGATTGAGGCGCTGTGCATGGAGCCCATCCCGCCGTACGACAGCGTGCGCATTCGCGCACTTCGAGAAAACCTCAAACTCAGCCAGACCGTGCTGGCGTCAGTGCTGAACACCAGTGCGTCAACCGTGCGGAAATGGGAAATTGGTGAGAAGCACCCCAGTGGCCCTTCGCTGAAGTTGCTGAACTTGCTGGAGCGCAAGGGGTTGGATGCTGTGCTGTGAGGGCGTAGCCCAGCAGCTAAAGCTCGCTTTGGCTTGCAGCGAGAGACAGTGGCACAAAAGAAGTCGGCCCCATGAAGGGGCCGTCATACGGTGACCGCACGGAGCAGTCGGCAAAGCCGTTCTGGTGTCACCGCGCCACTGTTATGACGTCAGTCTTCCCATTCGAAACGCGGTCCGCGCATGCCGTCCAGGTAAGCCAGCGTGGCCTCCAAGCCCTCGGGGTTTTCGACCAGCTTGGCGGGCACGCCTTGCAGCGCCTTGTTGTGGCTGTGCATCCATGCAATGCGCTTGGCCTCATCACCACCCACCAAAGGGTCGAGTGACCGGAACACCCGCACGAGCAACAAAGCCAGTTGACCTTCCTGGGTCGCCGGATCAATGCCACGGCCTGCGCGAACGCTTGCAATGGTGGGCTCACTCACGCCAATGACCCGCGCCAAACTATCGTTGTTAAGCTGCAGCAGCTCGGCAGCACGCGCTGTCGCTTTGGACAAGAGAGCGGAGGCATCACCATGGGTGTGACGGGCTGCTTGCATGCCGGCATTCATCTACAGACCTAGCTCCGCCGGCCCACATCGTTTTCCAAAAGCATGCGTACATAGCGGGTGTACGGCACGCCTTTGGCCTTGGCTTTGCTTTTAAGCGCTTCTAGCAATGACGCCGGCAGGCGCATATTCAGCGCGGCCGACTTGGGCTCAATCTCAAAATGCATCGGCTTGAAGCCGCTCAGGTCGTAGCTGGTCAGGTCAGCGTTGGCCACGAAGTCTTCGGCTGCGTCGTCCGAGGGCAGCGATGGCATGGGCTTAGTTTTGCCGTTCATAGTGATCCACCTCTTTCTGATGCATGTAGCGTGCGCTGATGGGTCTAAGCAGGGCACTTCCGCTCTGCTCACGCAGAATGAAAACCAGAAAGACGTAGCGCCCTTCTGACGTCTTCCCGATGGCTCTCATGCGCGGTTCGTCGGTATGCGGGTCTGGCATCACGGCTGGCGTGCTGAGCAGCACAGCCTCCACCTCCTCGCGGGAAACGCCGTGCTTGCCGCACTTGGGCCAGTTGCCTTCGTCCCAGTCGAAGCCAACGAACTTAGCATACACATTTGTGTAGACAATTGCACGATGTGCTGTCTAACCCAGCGTGGCCGACCATACCCAAGTGCTTGTCTGAGCATTGCTGCCCGCCACTTAAGGCTCGCCTTTAAGATCTGCAAGTTTCTGCTGCGCGGTCGATTCAATCTTCACGGGATCCAAGCCCCTTAGGGAATGCTTCGCGACGGAGAGTTGCAAATCGATAGCGTCTTGAGCCAATTTCTTTAAGCGCGAAAAGACGAGGTCGCGGCCTTCGCTGGTGTACAGCGCATCCCCATGCTGGTTCAGTGCCTTATGAATCAACCAGTCCCGTTCTCCCTTTAGATTTCTGAGAGTTTCAAGCAGACTGCTTGGAAGCGCCTCGCTTTTTTCTGCATCTCGTATGGCATTCCCAAGCGTAGCGCCACGCCTTTTTTCAAGAAATTCATCAACTTGCCGTTGAGTGCGACCTGTACCTTGAGCCAAATCGACGTTAAGGACCAAAAGATGCTGTAAGGCATGTTCAAGATACAGAAGATGCCAGAGACATTTGCCCGCCTGATGGAAAAGGTCAGCTAATTCATCTGCCGAAATTTGCCTGCGCATACGCGTTTTCTCGTTTGAATTCAAACATCAAATCCCGCGCCAATTCCGCCCATCCGTCTGCGCCCGCCCAATCACCACCAGGGTTTCGAGGATGGTTGGCAGGCGTTCTTTCCAGCGGCCTTTGCCTTTGAACTGGGCGGCGATGTGATCCACGTTGATGGCTTGGGGGCTGGCTTTGAGGGTGAGGGTGACCGCGTTGATTTGTTCGCCTAGGGTGTTGGGCCAGGGTTGGATGGCGGTGTTGGTAATGCCGCTGGCGCTTGTGGTTTCTTCTTCTTGCTCGGGCATGGCCATCTCGCCCTGATGCGCTTGGGCGGCTTGGCTGGCTTGGTCACGTAGGGCTGGGTTTTGGAACTCGGGGCGGAGCCAGCGGATGGTGCCGGCCGCTTCTTCTGCGGCGCGGCGGGTGTTGAGGTCGACCAAGCGCTGGAGGAGGGCGTCGGTCCAGGCGGGGTGGGCGGCTTCGTCTTGCTTGCTGGGCGCTGGGCCGAGGTCTGTCCAGCCGTAGGCGGCGAGCACGGCGGCGTCGAGTTCGTCGTGCAGGGTGCGCAGCACGGACACGAGGCCTTGTTCGTGAAGGGTCTTGTCTTTGGCGTTGAGCGCTTCCCCGCTTCGCAATTTTTCGAGCACGTTGTACATGCCGGTGAGCGTGAGCTCGGGGTGGGCGACTTGCTGCTTTTTGCGGTGGGCGTCGAGTTGTTCTGCCAGGGCGCGGATGCGCTCAGTCAGGGCAGGCGTGAGGCCGGTGTCTTTGCTGGGGAAGGGGAAGGTTTCGAAGCAGGTCGTTTTAACGTAGACCGGCCGGTCCTCCAAAGTGCTCCCAGCGGCAAGTGTCCAATCCAGATGGACACTGCTGGAAAGAACGCCAAGCATCATGGCCTCACTAACGGCAATGGCCACCAATTTGTTGTCGGGTAAAACTGTGCCGTCTAAGAATTGAAAAACTCGATGTTTGGCCGTCTCAACGGTGGAGATGTAGCGGGGCAGCTTTTGCAATTGTTGGCGAAGCTTCGGATTCGTTTCACCAAATAACCACCAAAACTTGCGTCTGCTGTCGCGGTTGTTTTGATCCCGCTCGGGCTTCACCTTTTCAAGCAGCCACTGATAAACCGCTGGAAAACGCAGTCGCGTCTCTTCAGCGTTCAGCCCAAAAAGATCTATCACCATCACGTCGCGCGGCGCGGCCGTCAGGTCACGGCCGTTACGGTATTCGCGGATGTGCTGTTCAAGGCCGGGCACTTTGCCAAGACCCAGTTGCGCGGCTTCGCTGCGCGTCACGATAAACCCAGCGCTAAAAAGCTGAACGCCGCGATTGCTCAGATTGAGGTTGGCTCTCAACGCCCGCGCCGCCGCCACATTCGCCCCGATCCGCAAATCCGCATGCAGCAACCCCCGGCTTTCACTCAAGCCCACGGCCACTTCACCATCGTCTTGCGAGGTCTCGCTTTGCACGGTGAGCAGTCGCCCTTCATGCGCGCCAGCCTGGACGGTGGTCATGGCGATTCGCACCGCTGCGCCGTTGGTGCTATCCACCCAGGGGTGGTCGGCAATCGCAAAGATGAGTGACAGGGCTTCGCAGCGGGG
>JAIPDA010000157.1 GCA_021737905.1 Rhodoferax sp. | reverse complement strand
GATCCCGAGCGCCAGGTCGAAGTGCCGGGGCTGGGTGACCGCGGCCCGCGCATGCTCAGCCGCCAGGCGCTGGCCGGTGTGATTGAGCCGCGCATCGAGGAAATTTTTTCGCTGGTGCAGCAGGTCATACGCGACTCCGGTTGCGAGGAGGTGCTGTCCTCCGGCATCGTCATCACGGGCGGCAGTGCGGTCATGCCGGGCATGGTGGAGCTGGGCGAAGACATCTTTTTGAAGCCGGTGCGGCGCGGCATTCCGCGCTACGCCAGCGCACTCTCCGACATGGTTGCCCAAGCGCGTGCCGCCACCGTGATGGGCCTGCTCGAAGAAGCCCGCATGGCCCGCATGCGTGGATACAAAGTTTCGCAAAAAGCCGGCAGCGTGCACAACGCTTTCGGTCGGGTCAAAGACTGGCTGGTGGGGAATTTCTGATGAAAAAATTAGCTGCTCAACGCTGTGCATCATCTTGCCCGACTCATTCCGGCGGCGCTGACCCGCCTGGGTAATTCAATCAGCCACACGAATAAAAAAAGATCCCGAAAAATTAAGCAACTGCAACGAATACAGGAGGCTCCATGAGCATCGAAATGATTGAAACCGAAGAGTTCAACCAAGGCACCCAAATCAAGGTGATCGGCGTCGGCGGCGGCGGCGGCAACGCGGTTGAGCACATGATCCAGTCCGGCGTGCAAGGCGTCGAGTTCATTTGCGCCAACACCGATGCCCAGGCACTGGGCCGTGGCACGCCCCACAAGACCATTCAGCTAGGCGGCAGCGGGCTGGGCGCTGGCAGCAAGCCTGACAAAGGCCGCGAAGCCGCTGAAATGGCGGTTGACGACATCCGCGAAGCGATTGCCGGCGCGCACATGCTGTTCATCACCGCCGGCATGGGCGGCGGTACCGGCACCGGTGCTGCACCCGTGATTGCCCGTGTGGCCAAAGAGATGGGCATTTTGACGGTCGGCGTGATCACCAAGCCCTTCGACTTTGAGGGTCCTAAACGCATGAGCAACGCCGACAACGGTCTGGCCGAACTCGAAGCCAATGTGGACTCGCTGATCGTCGTGTTGAACGAAAAATTACTGGACGTTCTGGGCGATGACGTGACCCAAGACCAGGCCTTTGCCCACGCCAACGACGTGTTGAAAAATGCCGTCGGCGGCATCGCCGAAATCATCAATGTGCCCGGCCATGTGAACGTTGACTTTGAAGACGTGCGCACCGTCATGGGTGAGCCCGGCAAGGCCATGATGGGCACGGCTGTGTCCAGCGGCCCGGACCGTGCCCGCATTGCTGCTGAGCAGGCTGTGGCCTGCCCGCTGCTCGAAGGCATTGACCTCTCGGGTGCCAAGGGCGTGCTGGTATTGATCACGGCGGCCAAGGGGTCGCTCAAACTCAGCGAGTCCAAGTTGGCCATGAACACCATCCGTGCTTACGCCTCACCGGACGCACATGTGATCTATGGGACGGCCTATGACGATGAACTCGGTGAAGAAATCCGCGTCACCGTGGTGGCCACCGGCCTGAGCCGTTTGCCGGTGCGCCGTGCGGCGCCGCCATTGCAGGTGCTGCGCACGGGTACCGACAACCTGCCTGTGCTCAACGTTGCGGTGGGCCAAATGATGCAGCCGGCCAGCTTCAGCGACGGCAGCACCAATGTGCAGTCGATCAGCCCGGCGCAACCGGACTACGGCAACATGGCCACGCCCAGCGTGTGGCGCAACAACCGCACCCAAGCTGCCGCTAAAGTCGATGCCCTGGCTTCCGGCGGCATGGACGACCTGGACATACCGGCCTTTTTGCGCAAGCAGGCTGATTGATCGGGCAGCCCCAAAGCACTGAAGCTCCGAGTCCTTGCGCGAGCATGGTTCAAGCCATTTAAACTAGAACCATGCTCGCGCAAAGAACCCTCAAATCCCTGACCCGCGCTGTCGGCGTCGGCCTGCACAGCGGCCAGCGGGTGGAACTCACGCTGCGCCCGGCGCCTGCCGACACCGGCATCGTCTTCAGGCGGGTGGATTTACCGCAACCGGTGGACATTGCCGTTTCGGCGCTGGCCGTCACTGACACGCGCTTGGCTTCGACCATCTCGGCCGGCAGCGCCAAGGTGTTCACGGTCGAGCACCTGATGTCTGCATGTGCGGGTCTCGGCATTGACAATCTTTTCATCGACATCACTGCCGAGGAAGTGCCCATTCTGGACGGCTCGGCCGCCTCGTTTGTTTTTCTTTTGCAGTCGGCAGGTATCGAGCTGCAGAAAACCCCGAAAAAATTTGTCCGTCTGCTGCAAGCCGTCGAGGTGCGCGAGGGCGAAGGCGCCAACACCAAGTGGGCGAGGCTGGCGCCTTACGACGGCTACAAGCTCAGTTTTGAAATCGATTTTGACCATCCGGCGGTGGACTCCACCGGTCAGCGGGTCGAGTTCGACATGGGCTCAGGCTCGTATGTGCGCGATATTGCGCGCGCCCGCACCTTTGGCTTTACCAAAGACGTCGAGATGATGCGTGCCAACGGCCTGGCCCTGGGTGGCGGCTTGGACAACGCCATCGTGATGGACGACTACAAGGTGCTCAACAACGAAGGCCTGCGTTACAACGACGAGTTCGTTAAACACAAAATCCTGGACGCCATGGGTGACTTGTTCCTGCTGGGCAAGCCTTTGCTGGCCGCCTACAGCGCCTTTCGCTCCGGTCATGCGCTCAACAACAAGCTGCTGCGCGCTTTGCTGGCGCAGCCCGATAGCTATGAAATTGTCAGCTTTGCCGACGAGCAGCAAGCCCCGCGTGGGCTGGCCCGGCTGGCACCGGCCTGGTAAAAACCATGCAGATTGTTCGGGGCCTGATTTACTTTTTGTTGCTGACAGCCGGTGTCTGCTTCGCTCTTTATGCCGCCACTGGCGACCTGCGCTACAAGCGTTGGGGCCTGATCACCCTCAAATGGACGGTATTGGCGGGCTTGGGCTTTTTCGGCGTCCTGATTGTCGAGCGCATGATGTGAAGGCGGCGCTGGCCCGGCCTGCTTCGCGCAAAGGCTAACGGCTGCGCCCGTCCCGGTAACTTGTTTGAGGCTCTGCGCCCAGTCCGCCGGCTTGTGCCAAGCGCGCCATGGCCGGGCCCACGTGGGCATGCGTGATGGCCAGACCCAGCGCATCAGCGGCATCTTTGCCTGGCAGCGCAGGCAACTTGAGCAGTCGCATCACCATTTCCTGCACCTCGGCTTTGCCGGCTTTGCCGTAGCCGGCAACGGCTTTTTTCATTTGCAAAGCGGTGTATTCGCTCACAGCCAGATCGCAGGAGACCAGGGCGGTGAGGCAGGCGCCCCGGGCCTGGCCCAGCAACAAGGTGGCTTGCGGATTGACATTGACAAAAACAATCTCCAATGAGGCAGCGTCTGGCTGGTAGCGCCCCACCACTTCACGTATGCCTTCGTAAAGCACTTTGAGTCTGGCCGGCAGACCGGCTTGCACCATGTGCGCAGTTTTGATGGTGCCACTGGCCACATAGCGCAGCGCCTGGCCTTCGACATCAATCACGCCAAAGCCGGCGATCTGCAGGCCAGGGTCAATGCCCAGTATGCGCATGCTGCGGCTCATGGCAAGTCCACACTGCCCATGCGCGCCACGATGGCGTTAGCGCGCGTGGCCAGGTAGTCAGAATTCGGACGCGTTTCGAAATAGCGCGGGCGCGGCAACATCACGGCCAGTCGGGCCGCTTCATAGGGGCTCAGGCGTGCTGCAGGTTTGCGAAAGTAATGCTGAGCCGCGGCCTCGGCGCCAAAGATGCCTTCGCCCCATTCCACGCTGTTGAGGTAGATCTCCAAAATACGTTGCTTGTCGAGCAAGGTTTCGAGCAGCAAGGTCAGCACCAGTTCCTGGCCTTTGCGCAGCAAAGTTCGCTCACCCGATAAAAAAAGATTTTTGGCCAGCTGCTGCGTGATGGTGGAGCCGCCTACGATTTTGACCGGCTTGGCGGCCGGGCTCTGGGCCACGGCAGCGGCTGGTTTTTTACCCTGACGGGCAGCCTGAGCAGCTTGTTGCTCGGCGATTTTTTGAGCGCGTCGATTGGCCACAGCATTTTTTTCCCAGGCTTTTTCAAGCGCTTCCAGGTCCAGGCCGTCATGCTCGGTGAAGCTGGCGTCTTCAGAGGCGATGACGGCACGCTGCAAATTGACCGAAATTTTGGCGTAAGGCGTCCATTGCTGGCGCCAGGGCAGCACCCCGGTGGTTTGGGTGATGCGGTAGATTTCCGAGCGTTCAAAGGCGGAGGATTCGGGTGCGATGACCGCCATGAGGGCGATACGTGCAACAAAATAAAGCTGCACGCCCACCAGTGCCACCAGCCACAAAACCAGCAGCCGCACCAAGCCTTGGCGCAGAACTTTCAACGCAGGCATAGGTCCGAGAGCAAAGGCAAGAAACTGGGCATCGTTGGTCGGCGTTCAATGATGGTGAGAATCAACAAGGTACTGATTGTCGCGGCAAACGGCTGCTCAGCGCGTGTTGTTGCCGGCGCCCATGAGGGTTTGCAGCGTGTCATCCCGCGCAAAGGTAAAGCGTGAGACCACCACAATTTGCTCGGCCTGGCGCAGCATGCGGGGGGTAAAGCGCTCAAAAGGTCCGGCACGTGCGGCGATGCTTTGGGCTTGCCGGTCCAGCTGGGTATTGCCCGAGCTTT
The DNA here is from genome assembly GCA_021737905.1 of Rhodoferax sp. Classification (GTDB taxonomy): domain Bacteria; phylum Pseudomonadota; class Gammaproteobacteria; order Burkholderiales; family Burkholderiaceae_C; genus Polaromonas. The sequence goes on along the minus strand of JAIPDA010000157.1, from coordinate 958 downwards.
TCAGCACTTCGCTGGCCAGCAACTGGCCGGCCGAATTGACAGTCAGCGCAAGGGTCAGTTCGCCATAGAGTTTTTGGCCGGCATGAACCGGAAATGCTGCGGTGCCCAGCCGCTCAATTTTGCGTCGCAAACGGTCGTAGTAAATCGCATAGGCTTCTTCGCGCGTTGCCGGACTGATGTAGCGTTTTTGCGGCCGCTCGTTCTCCTGGCTGATGCGTTTGTCAATCTCGCCCAGGATGTTCATCAGTTGACGGCGTTTTTCTTCGCGCGCAGCTTCCGCAGGGTCTTTGGATAAACGCGCTAATTCGGGGGGCGGCAGCTCGGCCAGTTGCTGCTTGATCTGGGTCAGCAGTTGCATTTGCTGTGCCAGCAGCTTGTCTATTTCACGCTGGGCGTTTTCAGCGGCTTGGCCCAGCTCGGTCTGCTCGGCCGGGGGCAGGGGTGAGCTGGCACGACCTTTGTCCAGCGTGCCGCCGCCGGCCAGCGAAAACTGTGCAATCGCCTTGGCCTTCTCGGGTTTGGCCTTGGTCTGGCTGTTGACCAGAATCACTTCCAGCGGCGCGTCTTCAAACAGCCGCTCAAATCGCACCGGGTCGGCCAGCCGCAAGGCCAGCAGCAGGCCATGCAGCGCCAGTGAAATACCCAGCGCCAGTTGCAAAGTGCTGGGGCGTTTCAAGTTCAGATGCTCCAGCCGGCCGCAGACATCAGGCCACGGGCGCGTCGCCGGGCGCTTCAAGCCCGGGCCCGCCCAGGTCCACAGCAATTGAAATAGGCCCGGCAGCCAGCTCTTCGCCGCCGTCGAGTTCGTCTTCCAGTTCCGCGTCTTCGGGCTCGGCGTCCAGCCGCTCGATCACCGTGCTGTGCACGTCCAGCGTGATCTGGTCAATCTCGCCCAGGCGCACACGAACCCGCGCACCACGCGGCAAGCCTTGTGCGCCGGCCGCCGGCAAGACCAGTG
>JAIPDA010000156.1 GCA_021737905.1 Rhodoferax sp. | reverse complement strand
CTGGGCTTGCGCCTGAAGGTCTTGCTTGAGGGCCTTGAGGCCGCGCAGGTCTTTGATAGCGGGCTTGCTGGCTGACTTGCTGGCGGGTTTGTTGACGGTCTTTTTGGCAGGCGTTGGCATGCCCGAACTTTAGACCAAACCCAGCTCCGCCATCGACACCGCTTGCGACGCTGTCACCACGAAATGGTCCAGCACCCGCACGTCCACCAGCGCCAGGGCGGCTTTGAGGGTGTGCGTCAAGGCCTCGTCAGCGCGTGAGGGCTGGGCCGTGCCGCTGGGGTGGTTGTGCGCCAGAACCACGCTGCTTGCGTTCAATGTGAGCGCCTGCTTCACCACCTCGCGCGGGTAGACGCTGGTTTGCGTCAGGGTGCCGCGAAACATCTCCTCCAGGGCGATCAACCGGTGCTGGCTGTCTAAAAACAGCACCGCAAAAACCTCATGATGCAACCCGCCCAGTTGCAGTTGCAGGTAGTCGCGCACCGCTTGCGGCGTGTTGAACAAAGGCTTTTGCGTCAGCTGCTGGGCCAGCGCCCGGCGGGCCAGTTCCAGCACCGCCACCAGTTCAGCCCGTTTGGCCGGCCCCAGCCCCTTGACGGTCTTGAGCGCCTCAGCCGGCGTGTGCAGCAGGCCGGCCACGCCGCCAAAGCGGTCCACCAACTCTTGCGCCAGTTGCAAGACGTTTTTGCCTTGAATGCCGCTGCGCAGCAGCAAGGCCAGCAGCTCGGCGTCGCTCAGCGCCGCCGCGCCACGGCTGAGCAGCTTTTCACGCGGCCGGGCTTCTTGGGGCAGGTCTTTGAGCAGCATGTCTAAAGCTTAGCCAAAGGGGGTACCGGCAGGCTTGAACTTTGTCCGGCACCGGTCAAAGACCTGGCGGGGCGGCGATCCGGCAGTGCTTCTTACAATGGCTTTTTCCCCGTATTGAAAGTTGTCATGTTGTCTGCCCCGCTTGAGTCTTTGCCGCGTGTGACCCCGGGGTCTTTTTTGACTTTGCATTACCGCATGGCGGCTGCCGCCGTCAACGGACAGCCCGGCGCTGACATCATCAACACCTTTGCAGGCAAGCCCGCTACCCTGAGCCTGGGCGGCGGCCAGTTGTCACCGGCGCTTGAGCAGCGGCTGCTGGGGTTGAGCGAGGGTGCGCGCGTCACCTTTGAGGTGCCTGCCGGCGAGGCTTTTGGCGAGCGCAACCCCGAGCTGGTCCAATGGGTGGGCCGCAAGCTGCTCAACGAGCTGGGTGACCCTGACGAGCGCTACCATGCAGGCGACGTGGTGCAATTCCCCACCCCCGACGGCATGGGCCAGTACGCCGGCGCCGTGCAGCAGGTCAAGGCGGACGGAACGGCGGTTCAGTTTGACTTCAACCACCCGCTGGCCGGTCAGGCCGTGGTGTTTGAGGTGCATGTGATTGGAGTAATTTGACAAATGAGCATCAAGCCTGAAGCGGGTCACCCGCAAGAAATCCTGCTGGCCGAGCCGCGCGGTTTTTGCGCCGGCGTGGACCGGGCCATCGAAATCGTCGAGCGCGCCATCATCAAGTTTGGCGCGCCCATTTACGTGCGCCACGAGATCGTGCACAACACCTATGTTGTCAATGACCTCAAAGACAAGGGTGCCATCTTCATTGAAGAACTCAGCGATGTGCCGCCCGGCGCGACGCTGGTTTTCAGCGCGCATGGTGTGAGCCGCGCGGTACAGGAAGAAGCTGTGCAACGCGGCTTTCAGATTTTTGACGCTACCTGTCCGCTGGTCTCCAAAGTGCATGTCGAAGTGGCCAAACTCCACAAAGAAGGCTACGAATTCATCATGATCGGCCACAAGGGCCACCCGGAAGTCGAGGGCACCATGGGCCAGCTCGACAGCGGCATTCACCTGGTGGAGGACGTGGCCGACGTGGCGCGCATCCAACCTTCTCAAACCACACTGCTGGCGGTGGTCACGCAGACCACGCTGAGCGTGGATGACGCCGCCGAGATCAGCGCGGCGGTGAAAGCACGCTTTCCGCAGGTGCGCGAGCCCAAGCAGCAGGACATTTGCTACGCCACCCAAAACCGCCAGGACGCCGTCAAGGTCATGAGCCCGCAGGTGGATGTACTCATTGTGGTCGGCAGCCCGACCAGCTCGAACAGCAACCGCCTGCGCGAGCTCGCGGCCAAACTGGGCACCGAAGCCTACATGGTGGACGACGCCACTGAGCTGCAGGAAAGCTGGTTTGAAGGTCGCACCCGCGTGGGCCTGACGGCCGGTGCCTCAGCGCCTGAGGTGCTGGTCAAGGCGGTGATTGACCGCATCCGCGCTCTGGGTGCGGTGTCCGTGCGCAAGATGGAAGGCATTGAGGAAACCATCAAGTTCCCGCTGCCCAAGGGCTTGCGCATGAACAGTGAGCAGACGCTCGAAGCGGACGGCAGCCGCCTGCACGAATCCGGCCACTGAAGCAGGGGGGCCAAGCCCTTAAAATCCCAGCATGCTTGACATCAACCTCCTCCGCAAAGACCTGCCCTCGGCCATCGCCCGCCTGGAAACCCGTAAGCGCCCGCAGGCGTTTTTGAACGTCGAGGCTTTTCAGGCGCTCGAAGCTGAACGCAAGACCTGCCAGATGCGCACCGAAGAGCTGCAAAACCAGCGCAACAACCTGTCCAAGCAAATCGGCCAGCTCAAAGCCAAAGGCGAAGACGCCAGCGCCGTGATGGCCCAGGTCAGCGCGTCCAAGACAGAGCTTGAAAGCATGGCGACCCGACTCGATCAGATCCAGACCGAGTTGCAGGCGCTGCTGCTGGCGGTACCCAATTTGCCGCACGAAAGCGTGCCCGAAGGCGCCGGTGAAGCCGGCAATGTGGAAGTGCGCAAATGGACGCCTGCGCAAGGCTTGGGCGGTGTGCCCGCTGCCATGGCCTTTGCCGCCAAAGACCATGTGGATGTGGGCGAGCCTTTGGGGCTGGACTTTGAAGCCGGTACCAAGCTCACCGGCTCGCGCTTCACCGTCATGAAAGGCCCGCTGGCGCGCATGCACCGCGCGCTGTCGCAGTTCATGCTGGACCTGCAAACCCAGCAGCACGGCTACACCGAATGCTATGTGCCCTACATCGTCAACGCCGACTCGCTGCGCGGCACGGGGCAGTTGCCCAAGTTTGAAGAAGACCTGTTTGCCGCCAAAAAGGGCGGCCAGGAGGGTGAAGCCGAAAACGCCGCGCTGTATTTGATCCCCACCTCTGAAGTGCCGCTGACCAACCTGGTGCGCGACGAGATCGTCGCCGAAGCGGACCTGCCCATGCGCCTGACTGCGCACACGCCATGCTTCAGGTCCGAAGCCGGCAGCTACGGCCGCGACACGCGCGGCATGATCCGCCAGCACCAGTTTGACAAGGTCGAGATGGTGCAGATCGTGCACCCTGACAAAAGCTACGAAGCGCTGGAAGAAATGACCGGCCACGCCGAGGCCGTGCTGCAAGCGCTGGGTTTGCCTTACCGCGTCATGCTGCTGTGCACCGGTGACATGGGCTTTGGTTCGAGCAAAACCTATGACCTCGAGGTCTGGCTGCCCGCGCAAAACACTTACCGCGAGATCAGCTCAGTTTCTAACTGCGAAGCTTTTCAGTCACGCCGCATGCAAGCGCGCTTTAAAAACGCGCAAGGCAAAAACGAGTTCGTCCACACCCTCAACGGCTCGGGCCTGGCGGTCGGCCGCACGCTGGTGGCTGTGCTGGAGAACTACCAGCGCGAAGACGGCAGCGTTGCCGTGCCCGCCGCGCTGCAGCCCTACATGGGCGGCCAGACCGTCCTGACCCCTGCTGCCCGCTAAGCCCCCGGCCGGCGGCGCGAAAGCCCCCAGCATGTCCCCGCTCGTGGAAATTTTTTTCTCGAGGCTCGCTGCCGCGCCCGCGGTGCTGGTGCAGGTGCACAGCACCGAAGGCTCTGCCCCGCGCGACGCCGGCGCCTGGATGGCCGTCTTTGCCGATTCATGCCTTGGCACCATAGGCGGCGGGCATCTGGAGCACAAGGCCATGGCACGGGCGCATGAACTGCTGGCAGGGAAGGGTGATGCAGCCCCCGAAAGAATGCGCATGGCGCTGGGTCCCTCGCTGGGCCAATGCTGCGGCGGGGTGGTGCATCTGAGTTTGCAGCGCGTCAACGCGCAAGATGCCGCTACTTTGCGCGAGCAGCTGGATACCCCACGGATGCCGGTCGCGCTGTTTGGCGGCGGCCATGTCGGTCATGCACTGGCCGAGTTGCTGGCACGACTGCCGGTGGCCCTGCACTGGATAGACAGCCGCGAAGGCATCTTCCCCGATGCGCTGCCTGCCCATGTGGTGTGTGAACACTCTGAGCCCGTGCAAGGCGCTGTGGCCAGTCTGGCGCCGGACGCAAGGGTGTTGATCATGAGTTTCAGCCACGCCGAAGATCTCGACGTGCTGGCACTGTGCCTGACGCGTCAGCGCCAGCGTGGCGACTTACCTTACATTGGACTGATCGGCAGCCAGACCAAATGGGCAAGCTTCAGGCACCGGCTCGAAGCGCGTGGTTTCACCTCCGATGAACTCGCGCATGTCACCTGTCCGATCGGCGTGCCCGGCATCGAAGGCAAAGAGCCCGAGGTAATTGCGGTGGCCGTGGCGGCGCAGTTGCTGCAAGCTCGCCAAACAAAGCAATCATCTGCAGCCTGACCTCCCCCGACTGATGCAACCACTTCTAAACGCACCCATCGACATTGTTTACCTCTGGGTAGACGGACAAGACGCGCGCTGGCGCGCCAAGCGGCGGCAGGCATTGCAAAACCTCAGCGATCCCTGCAGCACGTCGATTGCGCCCTTTGGCAATGTAGAAGGCCGCTTTCGCGATAACGACGAGTTGCGCTACAGCTTGCGTGCGCTGGAGCAATTTTTTCCGGAGCACGGGCATATCTACATCGTTACCGACGGCCAGGCGCCGGCGTGGCTGCAACGCTCAGAGCGGCTGACCTTGGTGGACCATCTGGAGCTGATTCCTGCGCAGGCCTTGCCGACTTTTGATTCCGGCAACATCGAGTCCTACATTCACCGCATTCCCGGCTTGTCAGAGCGCTACTTCTACTTAAATGACGATGTTTTTTTTGGCGCGCCTGTGAATGTGGACGACTGGTTCTGGCCCGGTGGCTTTTATGTGGCCTGGTCGGACGAGCCTGAAGTGCTGGGCGACACACTGCGCGAAGACGCCACCTCCCTAGAGAACGCCAGCCGGCTGTCGCATCAGTGGCTAAGCCATAAGGCGGCCAAGTCCATGTCCGGCGAGTATCGGTCTATGGCGCCGCTCTACGAAAAAGTTCCACGCACTTTCGCGCATTCGCCACGGCCCATGCTCAAGTCGGTGCTGTTTGAGCTGGAGCTCGAAGCGCCTGAGCTGTTTGAAGGTGTGCGTTCCACCGTTTTCAGGCGCTGGGACAAGCCGACCATCGTGTCCGACTTTGTGCTGCGCTGGGCCTTGGCGCACGACATGGCGCGCGTCAAGGACTATGAGCACAGTTATATATCGACCGGCGCACGCGAGCACAGTGGTGAACTCGAGCAGCTGGCATTGGATTTTGGCGCGCTGGATTTCTTTTGCATCAACGACACCACCGACGATGCCCACGCCGAAGACCCGCGCCTGAAAAAAGTCCAG
>JAIPDA010000155.1 GCA_021737905.1 Rhodoferax sp. | reverse complement strand
CACCTTGATGTCAATGCCGGTGGCTTTTTTGAACTCGGGTAGCAAGAAAGAAAACAAGCCGGACTGCTCGGTCGAAGTGGTCGAAGCCATCACGATGTTCGGGCTTTGAGCCTGGGCCAGGCCGGTGCCTGCAAGAAGACCCGCCCACAAGAGCAGCGTTGAAAAACCACGGGCCAGATTGCCTTGACGGCCTTGGTAGCTTTGCTTCATCCTAATTCCCCTTTTAAAAATTGTGCAGCTGCCGGTGGCAGCGGCCGGTTGAAAAAATCGTGCACCGGCGCGTCAGCAAGTATTTGTCCCTGCTCGAGGTAAATCACCCGGCTGGCCAGGCGCTTGACCTGGCCCAGGTTGTGGCTGCTGAAAACCAGCGTCATGCCGGCGGCAGCGAACTCGGCCATCAGGGTTTCGACCTCGCGCTTGGCGGCCGGGTCCAGGCTGGAGGTGGGCTCATCTAGCAGCAAGACTTCTGGTTGAAGAGCCCGGGCGCGTGCCAGCGCCAGCCGCTGCTGCTGCCCACCGGAAAGCGTTTTAGCCGGCTGCTGCGCAAGTGCTGCCAACCCCACCTGGGCGAGCGCGTCCAGCGCCTGCACGCGCGCCGAACGCCAGGCGGCGCCGGCCATCCACAAGCCTAGGGCCACATTGTTTTGCGCACTGGTGCGCAGCATGTAAGGGCGCTGAAACAGCATGGCCTGCGGGGCGGCATGCGGGCGCAGCCTCACCCCGCCGGAGGCCGGCAGCAAGCCATGAATCAGGCGCAGCAAAGTGCTCTTACCGCTGCCGTTGGCGCCCACCAGCGCCACCCGCTCGCCGCGCGCAATGTTCAACGTGCAAGCGGAGAGTGCCGCAAAAGGGCCGAAGTGCACGCTGGCCTCGCGCAGCGAGATCAGAACATCACCGGCATGCTGCGGGCCGCCTTCGTGCAGCGCGTTCATCCGGCTGGCCCCAAGCTGGCAGAACGGTCGGCCGGGTGGCGGCTGGCCGTGTCGCCCTGCATTTCGCGGCCTTCCCGCCAGTAACGGATCAAGGCAATCAAGGCGTTCAGCAGCAACACCACCAACAGCAGCAACACGCCCAGGGCCAGCGCCAAAGGCAAGTCGCCCTTGCTGGTTTCCAGGGCAATGGCGGTGGTCATCACGCGCGTGAAGCCTTCGATGTTGCCGCCCACCACCATCACCGCACCCACCTCAGAGATGGCCCGGCCGAAAGCCGCAATCACCACAGTCAGCAAAGCGTAGCGCTCGTCCCACAGCAAAATCAGGCCGCGCCAGCCAGTGCCCGCGCCCAGCGACTGCAACTGTTCGCCATGCAGGCGCTCGGCGTCGTCAATGCTCTGACGCACCAGCGCAGTCACCACAGGCAGCACCAACACGGCTTGCGCCAACACCATGGCCTTGAAAGAAAAAAGCCAGCCCAGAAAACCCAGCGGGCCCGAGCGCGACAGCAGCAGGTACACCACCAGACCCACCACCACCGAGGGCAGCGCCAGCGCGGTGTTGAGCAAAGCCAGCACCACACCGCGCCCTGCAAAGCGGGCCACACCCAGCCAGGCCCCCAGCACCAAACCCAGACTGCAGGCCAGCACGCAGGCACAGGCGCTGACAGCCAGCGATCGCAGCACGATGCCGGCCAGCACCGGGTCCAGCGAGGTGATGAGTGAAAAAGCGGTGAGGACGCTGTCTTGGAAAGTGTTCATAAAAGCGATGCGCCCGCGAAGGCTTGCGCACTGTAGCCTAGTTACTTCGCTCTTTTGACGCATCGGTAATGGCGAGCTATGAAGCCTTTTGCATAGGAATCAGGCCTTTTTTGGAGGGGCCGCAGCGACTGCGGCGTCCACCAGGCCGCCATTGATAATCAAGCCCACAAGTCCACATGCCCATGCACAAAGTCCAACTGTCTTACCAGCTGTCTGCCGAACGCAGCCCGAACGCGTTGATCCGCAACCCTTTGCTGGACCTGCTGCATGCGGTGCGCGAACACGGCTCGATTTCGGGTGCCGCTCGCCACCTGGGACTGTCCTACCGCCATGTCTGGGGGGGCCTCAAAGACGCCGAGCAATCGCTGGGCCACCCGCTGATCGTCTGGGAAAAAGGCCAGCGTGCGCTGCTCACCGAGTTCGGCCAGAAATTACTGTGGGCCGAGCGCCAGGCTCAGGCGCGCCTGGCGCCCCAAATTGAAGCCCTGCGCGGCGACATCGAGCGCGCACTGGCCATGGCCTTTGACGACAATGCCCACGTGCTGGTGCTTTACGCCAGCCATGACGCGGCGCTGGCAGCACTGCGTCAGCACACCGCGCCCGGCGGTCTGCACATGGACATCCGTTTCATGGGCAGTGTGGACGCGATTGCCGCGCTGAACGCCGGACGCTGCCAGATGGCCGGTTTTCACACCTTGGAGCGACCCGGCTCTGACTCTCAGGCGGCGCTGGCTTACAGGCGCCAACTCAAACCCGGGCTGCACAAGCTGATAGGCTTTTCTTTCCGGATGCAGGGCCTCTTGGTGGCGCGCGGCAATCCGCTGGGCATCACCAGCCTGCCGGACCTGCTGCGCCCGGGCTTGCGCTACATCAACCGCGCCAGCGGCACCGGCACGCGCGTGCTGCTCGATGAGTTACTGGCACAACAACGCATCGATCCGGCCGGCATCCACGGTTACGCCACGCAAGAGCCTTCGCATGCCGCCGTGGCGCAGGCGGTGGCCAGCGGCGCAGCAGACGCCGGCCTGGGCATTGAGGCGGCAGCGCTTGAAAAAGGACTGGACTTCATTGCGCTGGTGCGCGAGCGCTACCACCTGGTGTGCCTCAAATCAGCGCTGACGCAGCCGCCCGTGCTGGCCTTGTTGCAAGCCCTGCAAAGCAGGGCTTGGGCGGCCACGCTGGCGCAGTTGCCCGGCTACAGCGCTGAAGGGGCACAAAGCGGCCAGGTACTGGCCTTGCGCGCCCACTTGCCATGGTGGCGTTACCGGCAGGAAAAAACCAATCACAGCGCGCAGGACCTGAAACCACAAAAAATATCGTCCCGCTCGGGCAAGTAAAAATTGCGGTACTTGGGCGACTTCATGCGTGCCCGCGTGGCAAAGGAGCCGCCTCGCAAGGCTTTGTGGGTGCCGAACCAGGGCGCTGAGTAGTCTGCATACGGGCCGGCCTGAAAGCCGGGGTAAGGCGCAAAATTGTTGCCCGTCCACTCCCACACATCACCCCAGCGAAAACCGCGCCTGTCGGCGCTGTGCGCTGCCATCTCCCACTCGACTTCAAAGGGCAAACGCCGCCCGGCCCAGCGGCACCAGGCGTCGGCCTCCCACCAACTCATGTGCATGGCCGGCTGCTGACCCGACATGCGCTGCGACTGACCAAAACGCGTTTGCATCACCGCACCGCTGGCCACGCCGATCTGCTCAACATAGCGCGGCCCGCGCCGCCCTTCTGACCGGCTGATTTCCTGCAACCAGTGCCAGCCTTCTGCACACCACAGCTCACTGCGGTCGTAGCCGCCATCCGCCACAAACTCCACATACTGCGCCCAGCTGACGGGCTGCGCATCGATCTCGAATTCGGGTACGTTCACATCATGCTGACCGGCCTCGTTGTCAAACACAAAACCAGGGCTCTCGGCAGCGCTGCCCAAAGGCCAGCGCGTGGCCGGCATGTGCAAGGGCTCACGCAGGGTCATGGCGGCCGGCGTCAATGCCTTGCGCAAGGGCGCGTCCAGCGGCAAACCAAGCGCTTGCAATGCCGCAGTCATCGCCTCGGCATGCATGTCCTCATGAAAAAGGCAGAGACGGTAAAAATAAAGTGCCTGGTCAGAGTCCCCGGCTTTTTCCAGCAGGCCCAGCGTGCTGTCCAGGGTTTGCAGCAAGTAGGCGCGGCAGTCCTCCACCCCGGGTAAGTCCAGCGACCAGCGGCTTTGGTGCGCCACATGGCTGGAGTCCCACCAGCGGTCGGCATTGGGCTCGATGGACGGCAGGCATGCTGCGCTGGGGTCGCACCGGGCACCCTGCTGGCGCTGCAGATTGCGGCCGATCCAGCGCTCCTGAAACCAACCCAAGTGACCCACCTCCCACAGGGGCGGGTTGAGAATAGGCAGGCAAGGAACTGAAAAACCGTCAGCTTCCAAAGACTGCTGAAACTGCCTGAGCAAGTGCAGCGTGTGGTTGCGCGCATCCATCAAGGCCAGCGACAAGACTTCGCGCCCACCCTGGCGGATGCCGGAGGAGTCGATCAAGCCCGGGCTGTTGTCGGGCGCAGGCGCAGAGGAAAGCATGGCAGTTGCATTGAAAATATTTTGCTGAGAAATGATTGTGGCACCTGCGCAATCGAGCTTTGGACCTTACTTTCCATCTAAAAAGCTGGTTTTGCAAGGTGAATGATGAATTTTCATTCTGAATGTGCCCCAAATGCAGTCAGGCGGGACCAGTTGTCGATAAACTACGAGACCGCTTCCGAACACCTTAGCCAACCAGCATGGCGCTGAAGGGCCATGATTGAACACGGGGCCTGTTACCTGGGACGAAACATGAAACTGCTTTTGAAGTTATCCAAAGCTGTGGACGGGGTGAACACCCTGGTCGGCCGGCTGACGATGTGGCTGATTTTGGCCACCACGCTCATCAGCGCCGGCAACGCGCTGGTGCGCAAAATCTTCAACATGAGCTCAAACGGCCTGCTGGAGATCCAGTGGTATTTGTTTGCCGCCGTCTTCATGCTGGGCGCCGGTTATGGCTTTTTAAAGAACTCGCATGTGCGCATCGACTTCATCTCGACCAAGCTCAGCGACCGCGCCCGTAACTGGGTTGACGTGCTGGGCATCGCGTTCGTGCTGATTCCCTTTTGCCTGATCACCATCGCCCTGGGCTGGCCGTTTTTCATGCAGGCGCTGGTCAGCGGCGAAATGTCGCAAAACGCCGGCGGACTGATCCGCTGGCCGGCCTATGTCTTGATTCCCCTGGGTTTTGCCCTGCTGCTGCTGCAAGCCCTGTCCGAGATGGTCAAACGTGTCGCCTTTTTAAGAGGCGAAGGGCCCGATGTTCTGAGCAGCGAAAACAGCAAATCCGACGAGCAAAAGCGCCTCGAAGAACTTGAAGCCAAAACTGCCCGCCTGCTGGCCGGAGACAAATAAATGCAAACCACTTTTTTGGCGCAACAGTTTGTGCCGCTCATGTTCATGGGCCTTTTTGCCGTTCTGCTGACCGGCTTTCCGGTGGCCTTCGGTCTGGCTGCCGTCGGCCTGGCTTTTGGTTTTGTCGGTATCGAAGCGGGCATTTTCCCCGCCGCCATGTTCCAGGCACTGCCCTTGCGCATCTTCGGCATCATGCAAAACGACACCTTGCTGGCCATCCCCTTCTTCACCTTCATGGGCATCATTCTGGAGCGATCCGGCATGGCCGAGGACCTGCTGGAAACCGTCGGCCAGGTCTTTGGTCCGGTGCGCGGGGGCGTGGCCATCGCCGTGATCCTGGTCGGCGCCCTGCTGGCGGCCACCACCGGTGTGGTGGCGGCTGCGGTGATTTCCATGGGCCTGATTTCGCTGCCCGTGATGCTGCGCTACGGCTACAGCCGGACCATTGCCACAGGGGCCATCACGGCTTCCGGCACCCTGGCGCAGGCCATTCCGCCTTCGCTGGTATTGATCGTGCTGGCTGACCA
>JAIPDA010000154.1 GCA_021737905.1 Rhodoferax sp. | reverse complement strand
GATCAACCGCATCGTGCCGCCGGCCGAAGCCAACGCGCTGGCGCAAATGCAGGCACAAAAACTGGCGGCCAAGGCGCTGTCCTCGCTGCTGGAAACCAAGCGCGTGGTGAAAATGAGCAACGCCCCCGTGGTCGCCGGGCGCATTGCCGAAGAGATCAGCAGCTTTGGCCGCATGCTGCGCGAACCAGCGGCGCGTGAAGCCTTCACTGCCTTCGTGGAAAAGCGCCGGCCGGACTTTGCCAAGCTCTGAAACCGCGCCCCAAGCGCTCAGCCACAATGTGTGAATGACATTCCAGAAAAAGGCCGCGCCGGCCACCCCTGTCGTTTTAGAGCCTGAATACATTCGCGGCCTGACTGAGCTGTTTGAAGAAAAAATTGTTTTTAATCGATTGCTCGGTCTGAAGATCGTCTCGATCAAGCCTGAACGCGTGAGCGCCAGCCTGGCCATGCGGGATGATCTGATCGGTCATGCAGCATACAACCGGGTGCATGGCGGCGTGATCAGCGCTTCGCTGGACACGCTGGGCGGTCTGGCCGTGCTGGCTGCCCAGGGCGCGCGCCACATGGATGAAGCGCCGGCGCTGCGCTTGCAGCGTTTTGCCAAACTGGGCACCATCGACTTGCGCATTGACTACCTGCGCCCCGGCATCAGTGAGCATTTTGAAATGCATGCCGAGGTCTTGCGCGTGGGCTCGCGGGTGGCCAACACGCGCATGGCCTTTCATGGCGCCGACGGCCAACTGCTGGCAGTGGGCTCAGGGGTTTACATCGTCTCCTGATGCTGGCCCCGGCTGCCGGGCTCACTGGGCCGGCTTGTTGCCCGGCTTGTCAATCGGGCGGGGCTTGCCGTCATCGCCGATGGCCACATAAGTCAGGCTGGCTTCAGTGACTTTGATGTAGCGGCCCTGCGCGCGAAAGCGTTCTGCATACACCTCCACCTGCACAGTGATGGAGGTGTTGCCGATGCGGGTGACCTCCGCAAAAAATGACAGTATGTCGCCCACCTTCACAGGTTGTTTGAAGATGAACTGGTTCACCGCCACTGTGGCCATGCGGCCGTTGACGTAACGCGCCGGCAGGACTGAGCCGGCCATGTCGACCTGGGCCATGACCCAGCCGCCGAAAATATCACCGTTGGCATTGCAGTCCGCCGGCATCGGGATGACCTTGAGCACCAACTCCTTGTCGGCCGGCAGACTGAGCTTGTCGGATCCCGGGGTACTTGATTCAGAAGACATAGGCACAATCTCTCGGTTAAGTTCAGTTTTTTGTATTTCACGATTGTCCTTCATGCGCTCTCGAGCATCCCCAGATAGTTTGACTCTGCCGGCCGAAACTTCTGCCAGCCAGCCGCCCCGGCCGCCGCGCTCTGACATGGACACGCTCAAGCGGCTTTTTCCTTACCTGTGGGCCTACAAGTGGCGCGTTGTCGCAGCGCTGACATTCATGGTGGGCGCCAAGGTGGCCAATGTCGGCGTGCCGCTGCTGCTCAAAGACCTGGTCGACACCATGAGCTTCAAGCCCGGCGACGTGCAGGCGGTGCTGGTGGTGCCGGTGGCGCTGCTGCTGGCCTATGGCCTGTTGCGCCTGTCCACCTCGCTGTTCACTGAGCTGCGCGAGCTGGTGTTTGCCAAGGCCACCGAGGGCGCGGCGCGGCGCATTTCGCTGGAAGTTTTTGAGCACCTGCATGCGCTGAGCCTGCGCTTTCACCTGGAACGCCAGACGGGCGGCATGACGCGCGACATCGAGCGCGGTACGCGCGGCGTGCACTCGCTCATCTCCTATTCGCTCTACAGCATCATCCCGACGCTGATCGAGGTCACGCTGGTGCTCAGCCTGCTGGCCGTCAAGTTTGACGTCTGGTTTGCCGGCATCACCATCATTGCGCTGATTTTTTACATCGCCTTCACGGTGACCGTGACCGAATGGCGCACGCAATTTAGAAAGCAGATGAACGAGCTGGATTCGTCGGCGCACAGCCGCGCCATCGACTCGCTGCTGAACTACGAAACCGTCAAGTATTTCAACAACGAGGCTTTTGAAGCCCGGCGTTACGACGAAAACCTGGAGCGCTACCGGCGCGCCGCCGTCAAGAGCCAGCGCACGCTGAGCCTGCTCAACACCGGCCAGCAACTCATCATTGCCATTGGCTTGGTGGTCATGCTCTGGCGCGCCACCCAGGGCGTGGTCGATGGCCGCATGACGCTGGGCGACCTGGTGATGGTCAACGCTTTCATGATCCAGCTCTACATTCCGCTGGGCTTTCTGGGCGTGATCTACCGTGAGATCAAGCAAAGCCTGACCGACCTGGACAAGATGTTCAATCTGATGGAAAAAGAGCGTGAGATCGCCGATGTGCCGGGCGCGCTGCCGCTGGTGGTGGCCAAGCCGGCGGGCACTGCCGGCGTGGCGGGCGACTTGGCGCATGACGCCACGGTGCGCTTTGAAAACGTCAGCTTTGCGTACGAGCCCAGCCGTCCCATCCTGCACCACCTGAGCTTTGAAATTCCCTCGGGCAAGACCGTGGCGGTGGTGGGTTCCTCGGGCGCGGGCAAGTCCACGCTGGCGCGGCTGCTCTACAGGTTTTACGACGTCAGCAATCCGCAGGAAGGCGGGCGCATCACCATTGCAGGCCAAGACATCAAGCAGGTGACCCAGGCCAGTGTGCGCCAGGCCATTGGCATCGTGCCGCAAGACACGGTGTTGTTCAATGACACGGTCGAATACAACATCGCCTACGGCCAGCCCGGCGCCAGCCGCGAGCAGGTTGAAGAGGCCGCCCGCGCCGCGCGCATTCATGACTTCATCAGCGCCACGCCCAAGGGCTACGCCACCATGGTGGGTGAGCGCGGCCTCAAGCTCTCGGGTGGCGAAAAGCAGCGCGTGGCGATTGCCCGCACCTTGCTCAAAGACCCGCCGGTGGTGATTTTTGACGAAGCCACTTCGGCGCTGGACTCGGCCAATGAGCGCGCCATCCAGGCCGAGCTGCGCACCGCGGCGCAAAACAAGACCACGCTGGTCATCGCCCACCGGCTTTCGACCGTCGTTGATGCCCACGAGATTCTGGTGATGGACGCCGGTCGCATCATTGAGCGCGGCACACATGCCGGCTTGCTGGCCCAGGATGGACGCTACGCCCAGATGTGGGCCTTGCAGCAGCAAGGGCATGACGAGGCCTGAGCCGCCCTTGTGCCGTAATAATCAGCGTCATGGAAACCAAATGGTTGGAAGATTTCGTCAGCCTGGCTGAAACCCGCAGTTTCAGCCGTTCGGCGCAGTTGCGCCACGTCACGCAACCGGCTTTTTCGCGGCGCATTCAGGCTTTGGAGGCCTGGGCCGGCACGGACCTGGTGGACCGCAGTTCTTACCCCACGCGGCTCACCCTGGCGGGTGAAACGCTTTACGCGCAGTCGCTGGACATGCTGCAAGGCCTGCAGTCAACGCGCGCCATGCTGCGCGGTCACACGGCGGCCGGGCAGGATGTGGTCGAGTTTGCGGTGCCGCACACCCTGGCCTTCACTTTCTTTCCGGCCTGGGTCAGCAGCCTGAGCGATAAATTCGGCCCGCTCAAAAGCCGGCTGATCGCGCTCAATGTGCATGACGCGGTGATGCGTCTGGTTGAAGGCAGCTGTGATTTGCTGATCGCCTACCACCATGACTCGCAGCCCTTTCAGCTGGACCCTGGCCGCTACGAGATGCTCACGCTGGGGCAGGAACTGCTGGCGCCCTATGTCAAACCGGCCGCCGATGGCAAGCCCCTTTATTCGCTGCCGGGGCAGGCTGCTCAGCCGCTGCCTTACCTGGGCTACGCGCCCGGCGCTTACCTGGGCCGTGTGGTGGACATGCTGCTCAAGCAGTCGAGCACCGCTATCCATTTGGACCGTGTTTACGAAACCGACATGGCCGAGGGCTTGAAGGCGATGGCACTCGAAGGTCATGGCATCGCTTTTTTACCGCTCAGCGCCGTCAAAAAAGAAGTGCGCGCCAAAAAGCTGGTCAGCGCCGGCGCCGGCCTGGACATGTTGATGGAAGTGCGCATTTACCGCGAGCGCCCCGGCGGCAAGGCCGCCCCCAAAAGTCTGGCGCAAGCCTTGTGGAACTACCTGCAAGCGCAGCCCGTGCCCAAGGCCGCCCAGCCCGCTCGCGTGCCTGCCCGACCCGGGCCGCGCTAGCAGCGCTGTTTTTGGGACAATGGCCGCATGAGCACTGACACCCGAACCCAACACCTCACCATCACCCGCCCCGACGACTGGCACTTGCATGTGCGCGACGGCGACGCGTTGGCCACCGTGGTGCCGCACACGGCCGCCCAGTTTGGCCGGGCCATCATCATGCCCAACCTGCGCCCGCCCGTGACCACGGCCGCCCAGGCGCTGGCTTACAAGGCACGTATCCAGGCGGCGGTGCCGGCCGGTGTGAGTTTTGAGCCCTTGATGACGCTGTACCTGACCGACAACCTGCCGGCAGACGAGATCCGCCGCGCCAAAGACGCCGGCGTGGTGGCCGCCAAGTTGTACCCTGCGGGCGCCACCACCAACAGCGACGCCGGCGTCACTGACCTGCGCAAGACCTACGCCACGCTCGAAGCCATGCAAAAAGCCGGCATGCTGCTGCTGGTGCACGGCGAAGTCACCAGCCCCGAGATTGACCTGTTTGACCGCGAGGCGGCGTTCATCGACCAGCATCTGATACCGCTGCGCCGCGATTTCCCCGAGCTGAAAATCGTTTTTGAGCACATCACCACGCTGGAGGCCGCGCAGTACGTTCTGGCTGCGGACCGCTTCACCGGCGCCACCATCACGGCGCACCACCTGCTGTACAACCGCAACGCCATATTCACCGGCGGCATCCGCCCGCATTACTACTGCCTGCCCGTACTCAAGCGCGAAAAGCACCGGCTGGCGCTGGTCCAGGCGGCCACCGGCGGCAACGCGCGCTTTTTCCTGGGCACCGACAGCGCGCCGCACCCGGCGCACCTCAAGGAACACGCCAGCGGTTGCGCCGGCTGCTACACCGCGCATGCCGCCATGGAGCTGTACGCTGAAGCCTTTGACGCGGCCGGCGCGCTGGGCCAGCTCGAAGCCTTTGCCAGCTTCAACGGCGCCGATTTTTACGGCCTGCCGCGCAACACCGGCACGCTCACGCTCCAGCGCCAAAGCTGGACGCCGCCTGAGAGCTTTGCCTTTGGCGGGGCTGAGCTCAAGCCGCTGCGCTCCGGCGAAGCGCTGGCCTGGAAAGTTGAGACGCCGGTGTGAGCGTCTTGGGCCAGGCGCCTGACTGGCAGCAGCCCTGGCTGGCACCCTGGCGCGCCGAAGCGGCCACTGTAGACGCGATGCTGGCAGCTGGCGCCACGGTCGCAGAACTGCTCAATGCTTTGCACCGGCAGTCAGCGTCTGGCGCAGCGTCGCTCCCTTGGATGCCGGACTTTGTGCCCCAGGCAGCTTTGCCGGCAGACCAGGCCTACGAACAATTTATTTTTGACACGCGCCAGGTGCCCACCCGAGACAACCTGCACGACTTGTTCAATGGCCTGTGCTGGCTGCGATTCCCCGAAACCAAGCGCTGCCTCAACGCCTTGCAGGCGGCGCAAATTGCGCGCTCTGGCGTGCAGCCGCTGCGCGGTGCGGTGCGAGACGCGCTGACCGTGTTTGACG